>CALBTS010000098.1 GCA_937968035.1 uncultured Methanomethylovorans sp. | reverse complement strand
ATTGGAAAAGAGTCAGTGCGCAGGTATGGAGGGTTCTATGGACCCACTTGTGTGGTAGACTTTGCATTTGTACCCGGAAGTACAAGTAATGTTGTCAACAGGATCCTGCAGAAAATGGATATACCACAGGATCACAAGCGTGCTATCCTTTCGTCAAAATCATGGGGCATGAACACTTCTTACGGAGTGGGAGCAAAGTTCCAGATGGCCATCGAGGAAGGTAAGACGCTATCCGAAGCTATGAAAGAAGAAATAGACATGCTGAAGATGGTCTATGATACGCCCACGGATGCCCAGGCCAGGCTCATGGACGAAGCCGGTCATACGTCCTTTGACGTGCGTAAATATATGGCACAGTATAAGGACAAGATGAGAAACACCGTAAAGGCTGCAATGGATGATGAAGTGTTCTATGGTAACATAGTCACGGTCCCTGCCTATGGAGTAGGTGATGTGGCGCATCACATATCCCAGTCCATGTTCAACATGACAAAGGACGATGTGGTCATGGCTGTGATCAATGCTGTTACTGAGGTAATGGAAGCTACAATGGAGAAAGCCAAAGGCAAATTCAGGAACGAATATTCTCCGCTCACCATAGCCACGGACGCAGCAGCTGCGGCGGCTACAAAGATCCTGTGGATGGATGGGTTCACCACTATGATGGTGCTGGACCTGCTGGTGAAGAGATTCCATAATCTAGTACTCACCAATCCCAAAAGAGGTGCTGCGGCAGAATTGCATAACGTTGACTTCATCGACCTGATAGAGAAAGGAGAAAGGATCATAGATCACAAGCCAAGAGGTGCTGGTTGTGTAATTCAGGGAATACCTATAGACCTGAGTCCCATAGAAAGAAATACAGTCCTCAATAACCCACAATGGTACACTTATCCGGCATGTGCCATCACAGTGAGGTTCTCTGCCCTGATGAGACTGGCTGATTTCCCATGTCTGCTTACCAGTGAACCAGTGACAGCAACTATGATGACTAACATAATATCTCTCCACAAGAAAGAACCACATTCCCCTGCAAGGGTCTGCAAGTTCTGTGCAGCCAACTACTTCGATTATAAATGCGGAGACTGTAACTGGACGGAGGCCGTCTGATCAGTGTACCCTTCAATGGGTACACCCTTTTAAGAGGGTGATCAAATGGCAGAAATAGGTCTTTTTAAACGGTCCCTAGCCGAACTAATAGGAACATATGTTCTCGTTTTTCTTGGAACTGGTTCCGTAGTTACTACTGTGCTACTTTTTCAGGGGTGGACACCATATCCGGATAACAACTTCAATGTAGGGATAGACATCGCTGCCTGGCTGACAATAGGTATGGCCTTTGCGATAGCCATAATAGCTATGGTATATGCTTTTGGCCATATCTCCGGTACCCATATAAATCCGGCAGTTAGCATAGCACTGTGGGCAACAAAACGTTTCCCTGCATCAGATATGATCAGCTACATAATCGCTCAGCTTGTAGGTGCAAGCCTGGCTTCTTTTAGTATTGTAGCTATCCTAGGTCAGAGAGCGGTTGGAACGGGCCTGGGTGCAACCTCCATGTTTGCCGGGGTAAGTTACACTCAGGCCATACTTTGTGAAACAATAGCCACATTCTTCCTGATGTTAACGATCATGGGCACAGCTGTGGATAAAAGGGCACCTGCAGGATTTGCTGGCCTTGCCATAGGTCTTGTGGTCGCAGCGGATATAATCGTAGTGGGTAATATCACGGGTTCATCCCTTAATCCCGCACGTACGTTTGGTCCATATCTGGCAGAATTTCTGTTAGGCGGAAGTAACCTTTGGTGGCAGTTCCCCATATATATTATAGGACCTATAGCAGGTGCTTTAGTGGCAGCTTTCCTCTATGACTATGTAGCACAGACAAAGCAAGGATAACAGGAAATTCACTCTTTTTTTACTTTTTTATTATACAGTTCCCAGTCCCCTCAAAAAGACCCCGACCGAAAATCCTATCTAATCACACACATTATGGATTGCAATGACCTCTACCATCTGCCCGAAATGTGGAAAAGGCACTACTATATTGCTCAGTGGTGTATGCAAAGAATGTTTTTTTCAGAATTTCGTTCTGGCCCAGTTACCCCAGGTGATACAGGCAAGGCTATGTGCCACCTGTGGAGCACGTTTTGCACGCGGTAGATGGATCGATGAAGATGAAATTGAAACTGTGGTCCTGAAAACCATAGAAGATAACCTTTCAATACATGAAGCTGCAGAAGATATTGAAGTATGCATAGCTCCCCGGCAGTTAACTCCGCACATGTACAAGGCAGAAGTGGAAGTAGTTGCGTCAATACAGGGAGAAAGGATCAATGCCGTTCTATCAACCGAAATAAGAATAATTCGTGAATCATGTGAGATGTGCAGCCGGATTTCAGGAGGTTATTTCGAAGGTGTACTCCAGATAAGGGCTACCGATAGAACACCTACGGATAACGAGCTTGCAACATGCCTTAGAATTGTGGATATGACCATTGACAGGATGCGTGCCAAAGGTGACCGTCTGGCATTCATCACGGAAACTATCAGATCAAAGGAGGGGCTGGACCTCTACATCGGATCGGTCAATTCCGGCAGGCATATTTGTAAAGCAATAATAGAAGAAATGGGCGGCACTTTCAATGAGTCTCCTTCCCTGTTCGGTCAGAAAGATGGCAGGGAGATCTACAGGATAACTTTTTCCATGAGACTGCCACGCTTTACGCCCGGTGACATCATAAGTATCAGGAACAGGAAAATAGTGGTCAAGCACATGGAAAAAAAGCTGACCGGTACTGACCTTGCGGATAGTTCACGCTTCATAGCCACCGAAGATGAGATCGCCTTGGCCAAGCATGTAGGAAACATCAGGGATGCGGTCAATGCGGTGCTTGTTTCTGAAGAAGAACATGAACTTATGATATTGGACCCGTTCACTTTCAGGACCGTAAATGTGAAGAAACCTTCAGGATTTTCAGTACCTGAGGATGAAGAGATCCCGGTGATAAGGATCGAAGATGCATTATTCATCTTACCTCCTGAATGGAAAAAGAACGATAACTGAAGGACTGATCTATTGAATGTGCTTGTAATTGGTTTCAGTACCCGTAATATTGTCTGCTCAGGCAGCCGGGCAGGTTACAATATGTATGCCATCGATACATTTTGCGATCAGGACACAATAGGTTGCTGTATTGCCACAAAGGAACTGCCTCATGAACTGGACATCAGGAGCAAAGATGCGGCAGATATTATTATAGATATGGTCCGAAGCTTTGAAGTGGATTTTGATGCGATCGTCCCGGGTTCTGGATTTGAGGCAATGGACTTTAGTTCTCTTCCCTGGACAGTACTTGCAAGTGACCCTGAAAGCATTCAGGCAGTACAGGATAAGTTCACTCTGTCCCGCAAGCTCGCAGAACTTGGCCTTCCTCACCCGCACGTTTATGAGAATGTTGATGATAAGCCGGATAAATTCCCTGTAATGATCAAGCCCCGCAAAGCAGGAGGAGGGATATTTAACAGAATAGCCTGCAACGGACAGGAACTTTTAGAGGCGGTACAGGATATCCTGGGAACTGAACCGTCCTTTTCCCGCAATGACCTTATGATGCAGGAGTTCGTCAAGGGTGTACCAGCAAGTGTATCACTCATTGCCAGTAAAGATAAAGCAGTAGCTGTGGCAGTGAATGAACAGCTGATCGGGATCTTCTGGCTGACAAGGATGCAATTTGCCTATTGCGGCAATATCACTCCTTATGAGGGAAAATATGCAGAGGGAATGTGCAATGTCTCAGAAAAGCTCACCCGCGAAATGGGGCTCCTCGGATCCGTAGGGATAGACTTCATAGTAACGGAGGATGGACCAAAGATTATTGAAGTGAATCCCAGGTTCCAGGGAAGTCTGGATACCGTAGAACTGGCTACCGGAATTAACCTTTTCGATGCACATGTGAAAGCGTTTATGGGAAAACTGCCCGAAAGGCCTGCAAGGATCCAAAGGTCTGCCGGCAGATGTATCATATATGCAGATAGGGAGACAAAGATGGACGCACAGGTGCTGGCCGAAATGCGTAAACAAAAAATAGCAGATATACCTCAACCTGATTACGTGGCACTTGCAGACTACCCTGTGACCTCTGTGCTGCACACTGGAATAAACCGTAGCAATGTCTTTGAGTCGTTGAAGCGGGATTCTGAAAACATAAAGCGAATAATTAAGAAATGAGCCCATTATTGATGCAGAATATGGGCATCATGTGCAAAAATTAATATCACAATACAGCAGATTATAGTTCCATTCTTGAGGTGAGTGTTTTTGATAGATATGAATGATCTTGTTATCCGGGGATACCTAATTCGTCTTGTGGGTGAAGACGGGCTGGCCATGATCGAAAAAATGCCGGAGGGGGAGGTCACTGACGAGCAAATAGCTCAGGCCACAGGCATACTTCTCAATATTGTAAGGAGAACTCTGTTCATATTGAATGAGAACAAGCTTGCTATTTGCAGAAGGGAAAGAGATGCCAGTAGCGGATGGCTTACCTATCTCTGGACCCTCGATATGTCTGACATAGAAAAACAGCTTGTGAAAGAGAAGAAGAGATTGATAAAAAATCTGAAGGTACGCAAGGAATTTGAGGAAAGTAATGTATTTTATATTTGCCCTGAAGGCTGTATCCGAATGGATTTTAAACAGGCGGCAGATGCTGTATTCATGTGCCCTGACTGTGGCGAGGATATGATACATGAGGACAATTCGCCATTTATCCAGCTGATAAAGGAAAGGATCAAAAACCTGGAAAGCAGATGACATGATAACGCCGGACAGAGCACTGCAAATACTCAGAGATGAGGGCTGCTCTGAGAAGGTCATTGCACATTGCATAGCTGTTTCTGAACATGCTGCCGAAATTGCAGAAAGACTGGCAACAACTGGAAAACAGGTGGATATAGAACTGGTGAAAATTGGGGGTTTGCTCCATGATCTGGGCAGATGCCGTACCCATGGGATCGACCATGCTGTGATAGGTGCGGGTATTGCTATGGAAATGGGCCTTGATCCCTTGATAGTCAATATAATCAGGAAGCATATAGGAGCAGGTATTACCATAGAAGAGGCAAAAGAACTTGGCCTGCCGGAAGATGATTATATTCCATTCACCCTTGAAGAGAAGATAGTGGCGCATGCTGATAACTTCACTTCAGGCGATACAAGGGTGACCATGACCCAGCTAGTTGAAAAGATGAAGAGAAGACATTTCACTGAGGAAAGTATGGCACGCATCATTACACTGGCAGAAGAGATAGGTATCTATTGAACTATGATCTTATGAATAAAGCTTTATTTTAGCCGATTGGAACGATCTTTAACGGAAAGCCTTATATATATTCTGATTAATCAATACTGTGTCTGGGTGACAGATATTATCTTTTTGCTAAAGTTTTCTCATTTTGCGACGATGAGGTATACTGATGGTCGATGATAAATATTTAAAAGGTACAACTACTGTAGGTATAGTTTGTGATAAAGGCGTGGTACTTGCTACCGAAAGACGTGCAACTATGGGTCATTTCATAGCCAGCAAGACAGCCAAAAAAATTTATCAGATCGATGATCTTGTGGGTATGACCACTGCAGGATCAGTAGGAGATGCTCAGCAGATCGTGCGCATAATGAGCGTTGAGTCACACCTTTACAAAATGAGGCGTAAAGAGCCCATGACTATCAAAGGTATAACTACGCTCCTGTCAAACATCCTGAGCGGACAGCGCTACTATCCGCTGATGGTGCAGCTGCTTGTGGGTGGCGTGGACAAGAACGGCCCTGCAATATTCTCCCTTGATGCTCTTGGAGGCACCATTGAAGAAACAAAAGCTGTAGCGACTGGTTCTGGCTCACCCATGGCTTATGGGGTACTTGAGGACCGGTTCGTGGATGGGATATCGATCGAGGAAGGAGTAGAGCTGGCAATACGTGCCCTGCATAACGCAATGAAGAGAGACTCGGCCTCAGGCAATGGAATAGATGTTGTGGTTATCACAGCTGATAAATTTAATCGGCTGGAAGAGGAAGAGGTTCAGCAGTACAGGGATAAATTGAACTGATAACATTCTGTCAACTTTGTTGACGTTAATTTGACATCTGTTCTATCTTGCATAGATCAAAATTTTATATTTTTTTATTTTTCTCAAAGGAAGGCTTTTAATGGCAATAGATGAAGTATTAGCTGATCTAAAACAGAAAATAGACGAAAAATTGCCGCAGGGCACCACTATTTCTAGCGTAGAGTTCGAGGGTCCTCAGCTTGTAATGTACACTGAGAACCCATGGAGTTTTGCAGACAATGGTAATATTGTACGGAACCTTGCGAAGATCCTTAGGACACGTATAGTTGTCCGCCCTGACCCAAAGGTTTTGCTGCCACCAGAAGAGTCTGTTAATAAGATCGTTGAAACAGTACCTGAAGATTCGGCCATAGCCAACTATCATTTCGATCCCGATGTGGGAGAAGTTATTATCGAAGCAGAAAAACCCGGCCTTGTGATCGGGAAACATGGAGAGACCCTCAGAGAGATCACAAAAAAGATCGGATGGACACCAAAAGTGGTACGTGCCCCGCCCATATCCTCACGGACAGTAAAGAATATCCGTGAATTCATGAAAACAAACCACAAGGAAAGGAAAGAAATACTCAAGACAGTGGGACGTAAGATACACAGAGAATGCACCTCAAAGGACCAATGGGTCAGGGTCACATCACTGGGCGGCTGTAAGGAGGTAGGAAGAAGCTGTTTTTTGTTATCCACACCTGAATCCTGTGTAATGATAGATTGCGGTGTTAACGTTGGCTCTGATGAACACATGACACCATACCTCTATGTTCCTGAGGTTTCGCCATTTAGCAAGCTCGATGCAGTGGTCATCACCCATGCTCACCTGGATCACCAGGGACTATTGCCACTTTTATACAGGTATGGTTTTGAAGGGCCTGTGTATTGCACACCTCCTACAAGAGACCTGACAGCTTTATTGCAACTTGACTATATTGATGTGGCTTCCAAAGAAGGAAAAAGGCCCCCGTATTCTTCGGCAGATGTACGTGAAGTGCTTAAGCACACCATTGTCCTGGATTATGAAGAGGTCACAGATATTGCACCTGACATCAAGCTCACCTTCCACAATGCCGGACATATACTTGGCTCAGCCATTTCTCATTTTCACATAGGCGATGGCCTGCACAATGTGGTCTTTACAGGCGATTTCAAATACGAGAAGACCAGACTTTTCGATGCGGCCGTTAACAAGTTCCCACGTGTGGAAAGCGTGATCATGGAATCCACCTACGGCGGGGTGAACGCGCTTCAGCCATCCCTGCAGGATGCAGAGAACCATCTGCAACAGGTTATTAAAAATACTCTCCAGAACAAGGGAATCGTACTGATACCTGCCTTTGCGGTCGGAAGGAGCCAGGAAGTTATGATCGTCCTGGAAGATGCCATACGCAAAGGACTGATAGATAATGTCCCAGTGTATCTTGACGGTATGATATGGGAAGCCACGGCCATCCATGCTACGTATCCGGAATATCTTAACAACGACCTGAGAAAGCTCATTTTCCAGAAAGGAGAGAACCCATTCCTTTCAGAATGCTTCAAGCCTGTAGATTCCAATGAACTCCGGCAGGAGATCATATCCAAACGTGAGCCATGTGTCATCCTGTCCACATCGGGAATGATGAACGCCGGTCCTGTGATGGAATATTTCAAAGCCTTTGCTGAAGATGAAAGGAACACGCTTGTGTTCGTAGGCTACCAGGCGGACGGTACGCTGGGACGCAGGATCCAGAAAGGCTGGAAAGAGATACCTCTCAATACCGGAAAGGGCACAGAGATAATAAACATGAATATGAACGTTGAGATCGTTGACGGTTTCTCAGGTCATTCAGACCGCAGGCAGCTCATGGAATACGTGCGCAAGATGAAACCAAGGCCCGAACGCGTATTCACGGAACACGGAGACGAAAGGTCCTGCATCGACCTTGCGACTTCCATCCATAAAAAGAACAAAATGGAAACAAGAGCACTCACAAATCTCGAAACCATTCGTCTTGTGTGATGGCATCAGACAAATCTGGAAAGATAACCTATTAGTTCGGCATGGTCTCTAAGTACCATGTCGGCATCCATTAATTTTTCCTTTGGGAGATAAGTAGGGACTGCCACACAGTAGATACCAGCCATTTTTGCTGACTTTATTCCCAGAGGAGCATTCTCTATCACCATGCATTCTTCCGGTTCCAGCCCAAGTTTACGGGCTGCTGTGAGGTAAGGCTCAGGGTCGGGTTTTCCACGGGTAACATCTTCTCCTGAAACAATTGCCTCAAAGATGCCGGGATAAAACCTATCCATGAGCGAGTTGACTATAGTCCTGTCCGCTCCCGACGCAACGGCAAGCTTGTACTTCTCTTTGAGCGCCTGCAGGCATGCCGGCATACCCTTGAATGGTTCTGCCCTGTTGTTCTGCAAGAAATATTCTCTCTTCTTTTTGAGAAATGCTTCGTAATCCGATGTTTTTGGCTCCATGCCTGCCTTACGAAAAATGAGATCCACTACACCTTTGTGATTGGAGCCTTCTATTTCATATATATCCATATTCGTTATATGGATACCCACTTCCCCGAATGCCTTCACCCACGCATCGGCATGATAGGGCATGGAATCCATAAGCACCCCATCAACATCAAAGATCAGACCTTTTAACATGCACCTTCATCTCTGGGTATCGGATAAATATTTGTGCATGAGAGTGGACTTAAAAGTAAGGTATATTGAATAAGGTTAAAGTGGAAAAAAGTAAACTCCTTTGACACTTCTTCTAAATTGATATCGTTTGAACAAATCATGGAAGAATGTATCCAAAATCTAAGCCTTTAGAAGATATGGTAACAACCAACGTCTTTTCTTCGTTCAAGTTCACTTTTTCCACTGCGGTAGAATTTCCATCTAAAACAACCTTTACCGAATAGATGCCTTTTTCTCTGATCAAATCACCATACCGCTTATATTCTCCCGGTGGCAGAAAAGATGCTTCATTAAAAATAACAGTATTGTTTATATCTGAAACTGCAAATGCTACTTCATGCCCTTCATCATCATCATTGGATATTCGAACATGAAGTGGAGGATTATCTAAACGATCTTGTTGTTCTTTCACTTCAATATACTGTTGCGAAAAAGCATAAATTGTAATAATTAACAATAATACAACTACAATGCCTGTAATTGTGTCTATTTTCTTTCCCATATTTCTTCCTTATCCTTTATTCTTACAAACATCTGTTTATTCTTTAAAATAGATTTCAGATATTTTAAATAAGAAAGAGCTGAAACCAGCTCTTCTATTCTCAATTAAACATACTACGTTCATTGAAATTAAACAAACGTTGAATACTCATTCCAATGACCTATTACGGGTGTAACTCCGCTCCATCCAAGATCTATGAATACTGGATCTAAAGTAGAATCTACCCGCAACAGGAACCTATTGTTGGTAGCTTCAAAGATACCAACTCCAGTTTTACCGTCAACACCAGTCCAATGACCTACAACAGGAGTTGTTCCAGACCATCCGAAGCCTACAATATCTGCCGAATTGGTATTACGGTTCCACAGTGCCCAAGTACCAGCATTATTATATACACCTGGTTCATCTGTCCCATCTCCGTTCCAGTCACCAATAACCGGAGTAACGCCAGCCCACCCAAGGCCTATTGTTTGATAACTAGATCCAGTCTTAAGCAAGAAATTGTTGCCAGCAGTGTTGTAGATACCAACCTCAGTTGCATCATCGTTGTCCCAATCGCCCACAACCGGTTTTGTGTTTGACCATCCAAATCCTACAATATCTGCAGAATTAGTGTTACGGTTCCAGAGAGCCCAAGTACCAGCATTGTCATATACACCTGGTTCATCATTTCCATTTCCATCCCAATCGCCTATAACCGGAGTAACACCAGCCCATCCGAGTGGAATTGTTTGGTAACTGCCTGAATCTAATCTTAACAAGAACCTGTAATTTACCGGGTCATAGATACCAACTTCTATTTCATCGTCACCGTCCCAATCTCCTACAACCGGCTTTGTCCCTGACCATCCATATCCAACAATGTCCAGATAACCGGAAGATAGGTTCCACAAGGCCCAAGTACCAGCATTGTCGTAAACTCCAACGGTGTCGACATCAGAGTGTAATTCCCTAAAGTCTGATATAATTTCTTTATTAGCTGCCACATGCAATATGTTGTTGTGCGATGCATTCCCGTGACGATTTAAATCCGAGTATTCAACTTCCATATAGTCATCTAAGAATGAAGTGCCTGCGAATGGAGACCACATAGAGGTATAATGCCAACCATGGCCAACAGGCCATCTATAAGCTTCTTCATGACTCGCACCGAAGTTGTGTCCGAATTCATGAGTTATAAGGACGCATCTGCCATTATATGTAGCTTGATAACTGGAAAAAAGACCCGCAGATACCATTTGAACAACAGTAATGGCTCTTCCAGAGTCTCCATTAAAACTCCAGCCAAGTCCTATTGTATCACCTGGGAAATCTTTTCCATAAAACAACATAGCCAAATCACTGCCGGTCATATTTCGATAGGGCTTTATATCGTCTTCAAAAAAATCAAATGTGGCATCTGCACTACCATCCCCAACATTTAGATAGCCGTATCTTTTAAAGAAATGAATATTCAAGTCTGCATTCGCATTTGCTAATTCACCATTTACCTCATTAACCATAGATACAATCTCAGCTATTGGATTAGCATAATCATCTTCAAAATCCTGGTCATAGCATGGCAGGATGTCTATCTGAGTGTAACTTAATATGGAAGATGTAATCGCCCCTTCTGAAGACAAGCTCTCTGCAAATATCTCATTGCTCACAGCTTCTTCCTTTTCATCAACGCCACAAGTATTATATTCTTTAATTTCCCGTTCTTTAAAATCATCTAGATCATAAACCACATGAATGACATTTCCAGCCTGTTTTTGGTTTGTTTGGTCAATGATATATGTTTTATTCTCGACCCTGATACTTCCAATAAGAACATCATCTGCTACAGTCAATGATACCCTGCTATCATCCTTACCAGTTACATATCCACTATAGGTATCTACATATGGAGCATTTACAAAATAGATGCCTGTTTTATTCTCTTTGATTATTTTCGCACTTTCACTGATTACATTTGTTTCTTTTAGTTCAAGCTCAAGCTCCTTTCCCAATAGAGTTAATCTGACCTTGTCATTTTCTGCAGCTTTCATAAAAGCTTCAGTGTTGGGTGTCACCACATCAAAATTTTTAAGATTAGTACTTATCTCAAGTGAATTGTTGTCAAAATTTACTTTCTTGAGATAGTCGTCGTCACTTGTATCTGCAAAAGACGTTCCTGTAAGTAATACTAAAATTAGCAATACAATAGATAGATAGATAGACAATGTCTTCAGTTTATCACCTCTGTTGCTTTCTCCATATTATTTTAGATATGAAGTAAAGATTTGATTTATTTTCATAGTATATAATCCTTTTACTTAGGAATGTTTTATGATTACATACGTAGTCATATTTGACATTTTGATTAACTTATTCAGTTTCTTCTTTACTCTAAAACATATCCGAAAAATTTATTTTATAATGCAGACCCTTACCATTTGATCCAATTGGCTTTTGAGGTTTTAAAAATAAGCATTAGCTAGATAATAGAATACGCAGTGGGCTGATATGCCCTTCATGCGGCAAAGCTATGATATTGGCTGGATAACGCTTGATATTAAAGAACTGAAACCGATCAAATGCGAAGCATACCCGGCAAAATGAGGCTGCAAAAAATGTTCCAGTTAGCACTTTATTCCGGCGCAGTTCAACGTTTCTGCTTTTTATCCGATGTTTTGTCAAGTTCCTTCTTTATTGCAGATGCCTCTTTTTTGTATTTGACGGACATAGAACTATGAACATCTTCATCGATGATCTTGTCCTTCAGGTCCGAATCAATTGCTGAGAGGACTTTCTGTATTGCAGCGTACCTGTATTCCAGTTCCTGAAAGTCTGTATCCTCGAGCCTACCTTTGTTCTTTTTATTCAGATAGATGGCGCCTCCAAGAGCTAGCAGGCCAACTAAGAAGAACAAAGCAGACAAGTACATGGGACCATTTGATGTCTTTACCTTTGTTGTGGACACTGTGATCTCATTGAAGGCCGGATGGGAGAAAAAGAAAGTCGTGATATTACCCTCGCGCCTGGAATTAGAAGATAATGACATCCCATTCCCGTCAATTATCACCGGATCAAAACCCTGATCTGTTTTCACGTTCAGCACAAGAGAGTGGACCGAAGATGGCTGGTATCCTGGTAGTGTGAGCATTTTGGTGAACTGCCCATTGGACCTTTGCGGTAAGAGATAGACCAGACTGTACAACTGCGGCAACCCCGATGATACAGAAGTGATATTCTCACTGAAATAGAGGATATCTCCTGTCCGGTCATATTCTATATCCATTGCAGAGGTGGCATCAGACATATCCTGTTTTTGAAAGAGCATTATTGTGGAATCTGCTGGAACTGAGAGACCTACCAGAGTAACATTTGCGTTACCGGGCAGAAGTGTCCATGTTTCCTGCACAAGTATCCCATCCGCATAGCTCATATCCAGATCAATGATATACTGCTGAAAAGACATGCCCGCAAGATCTGTGTCATTTCCGGCTGTTGATGCGGCTGTGTTATCTGCTGCACACACATGGAGCAATAGGGCCAGGCATATACTAATGAGAAGCCATTGCCTCAAACATACAAAGATCTTCTGAGGCGATTTTTCAGGAGATAGATGAAGATTCATGGACATGTCCCTTTTAGTGCATTCATGTGTGACAATTGTTATATGTTTTTGCTTTTAGTGCTATGTGTGACCACATGCATCTACCAGCATGTTTTTCTGAACAATGGAAATGTATTCGACAAACACATATATATACAGCAATCTGTAAAATATAGGGCTGGTAAAGTTGTGTATGAAGATGATAGATGACGGATGTTGGTGGTATTCTTGTCGCCTTAGTCTGAGATCTGTCTGACATCAGCATACTCCCACAACAACGATCAAGTACCTTCTGAAAGAGGATCTGACTTGATTTTCCATCTGCTGCCACGCATCATGCTGGGCATCATGATGGTATAAAGAGAGATAAGGGAGAGGCAAGCTGTCCTGCACTGTAGGTATGTGTGCTTACCTCGAACTTTAAATATAAATACATAAGTATAAAAACAAGTAGAAATATATAGTAGCACTGTAGGGTAATGATACAATTCCACACAGAAGGAATCCGTGGAAATCCACATATTACAGCTATGTGGTCATTCACATATTCATTACACAAGTGTACTCAGTAATCCAACGAGGGGATGAACGTGCAATCCATAGTACAGGAAGCATTAAAACACACAGAAAAGGATAGAGAGTATCGAAAAACAGTAGCAGTGGATGATCAGCTTGACGGCTTCGGAATGCCGCGTATCACGATCGTAGGTTGTGGTGGCGCAGGAAACAATACCGTCAACAGGCTATACAATATCGGCATAGACGGTGCAGAGACCATTGCCATCAATACAGACAAACAGCATCTGGACAATATCAGAGCCGACAAGAAGATCCTTGTGGGTAAGACACTTACCCGCGGGCTTGGTGCCGGAGGATATCCTGAAGTAGGCGCAAAGGCAGCAGAACTGGCCCGCGGTACACTTGAAGACATTTTCAAGGAAACAGACCTTGTATTCATCACTGCAGGCATGGGCGGAGGAACCGGTACCGGTGTCGCACCTGTTGTAGCAGAGATCGCAAAGGAGCAAGGAGCCATAGTAGTAGGCATGGTCTCCAGTCCGTTCAGGGTGGAAAGAGCAAGGACCGTCAAGGCAGAAGAAGGACTTGAGGACCTGCGCAAAGCTGCTGATACTGTAATAGTGCTTGACAATAACAGATTGCTGGAATACGTACCAAACCTGCCTATAGAGCAGGCTTTCTCAGTAATGGACCAGCTCATTGCGGAAACCGTAAAAGGCATCACCGAGACCATCACACAGCCATCTCTAATAAATCTGGACTACGCAGACATAAGAGCGATCATGGGTTGTGGCGGTGTAGCTGTAATGCTGGTCGGGGAAAGCAAGAACCAGGATAAGAGCAATGATGTAGTACGCACTGCACTGAATCACCCCTTACTTGATGTGGACTACAGAGGAGCGACAGGTAGCCTTGTGCATATTACAGGCGGCCCGGACCTCAGTCTGAAAGAAGCAGAAGAGATAGCTTCATCCCTTACCTATGAACTTTCACCCAATGCAAATGTCATATGGGGTGCAAGGATAAGGGAAGACTATGAAGGCAAGGTGCGTGTGATGGCCATTATGACAGGTGTCCAGTCTGCACAGGTGCTTGGCCCGAAGAATACAGCAAGTGCAATGCCTCAGACAGTAGCTAACAATTCATCTGTCTATAGCAGGACACGCCAATCAATTGTTGAACCTCTTGGCCAGAGAAGGCATGGAGGATCAATTATCGATATAATAAACTGAATGAAGATCATCCAGGTGACATCACTGCACCTGGTCTTTTCTTTTTTACAGCAGATATTCTTTTTAACTACCTGTACAATTAGGTTACATGGATATCCTGGTTGCTACGGCAAAACTTGCAGAAGGTACTGTAAGGAAAGCCGTGGGTTCAAAAGCGCATACGATTGTACTGGACATAGACATCGCAGCATTTATAACACCGCGAAGGCTTCTTGAAGCCTTGAAAGACCAACAGCTGCAAAAACATTACGATATCATATTCGTTCCTGGCCTGGTATCCGGGGATTTTTCCAGAGTTGCGGAAGAACTTGGCACTAAGATATACCTCGGTCCGAAACATGCTTATGACCTGGGATATGTGCTGGATTTTGTAGGAAAGATAGAATTCTCCACCAAAGTACCTGCCTGTGAACTGCTTGCAGATGTCAGAAAGAAATTAGCCCTGGAGAAAGTGGAACAGCTGGAAGCCTCCTGTGAACCTTTAATGTGGATAAAGGACCTCAAGCTTGGAGGGGGCAGCCGCATGAAAATACTGGCCGAGATAGTGGATGCCACTGGTATGGAAACCACTGCCCTTGAAAAGAAAATATTGACTTTTGTGCACCGGGGTGCGGACATGATAGATCTGGGAGCATCCCTCAATGCCACACCAGAAGATGTGGAGCGTACTATCCGCACCGCCAGAAAAGTGACGACATTGCCCATCAGTATCGATACACTTGAAAACGCTCTTCTCACCTGTGCAATAGAAACAGGTGTGGACTTGGTCTTAAGTCTTAATAGCAGCAATCTTGATGAGATCGGTCCTCTCGCAGCACTTGCAGAAGTTCCTGTTGTGATCATACCTGATAACTCTGAAGGACTGGACAGTCTTGTTAAAAATATCAAAAAGACAAAAGAAATGGGTATCCGGAAGATCATTGCAGACCCTGTGCTTGACCCCATTGGCCACGGCATAGCCAGTTCCATTGTGCGATACTATGAATTCCATAAATTGTTCCCTGAAATTCCTGTTTTCTTTGGAGCAGGGAACGTAACTGAACTTCTTGATGTTGACTCACATGGAGTAAATGCGACCCTTTGCGGCATAGCAGCAGAAGTGGGTGCAAGCATACTTTTCACTCCTGAGTACAGTTACAAGGCCCAGGGATCGATAAGAGAATTAAAGGTCGCCTCTCAAATGATGATACTTGCCACGGAAAGACAGAGTTCCCCAAAGGACCTAGGCATAGACCTCATAGAGCTTAAAGAAAAAAGGAGGCGGACCGATGCAGTTATGCCTTCCGAGTTCAGGAAAGCTAAAGAGCGCAGGATGTGGAAGATCGATCCGGCCGGAAGTGTGAGGATAGGGATCATGCCTGATGAAGAAAGAACTAGTAAAGGCTTGATAGTTGCAGAGCATGAAACTTCTGCGATAGTGGGCACCAATGCAAAAGCTGTACTGGATACCCTTATTGATATGCAACTTGTATCTACTCTGGAACATGCCGGCTATCTCGGAAGGGAGCTTAAAAAAGCTGAGATCGCCTTAAAGTTAAATAGGAGTTATGCACAGGATGATGAATTCTAGGTGTTACCATGATACTTCAACAAGAAGATAAGGATGCCATAGTTGCAATAGTAGCTGCGCGTCATTTTTCCGAGCAGAAATGGAAATGGGTCAATCTGAAAAAAGATCTGCAAAAGGTTATGAAAGCCTTTGAGGAAATAAAGGAACAATACGACAAGTACCCATATATGAGCAAGGATTGGTATGTAGAGAATTCGGCCACCAAAGGGATACATATGTGTGACACCTGGGAGGAGCTATCGCTTCTGGTAGAGTTCCTGAGGGATTATGCACAGTATTTTGATTTTATGGTGAAGTACGAAGGCGGAAGAAAAATGTTCTGTATTGCCAGCCATGATGGGAAACTCACACATGAACAGGAGAATGCCATTACGGTCGCAAGGAGATTAAGATGTAATGTTATTGTATTCTCCGTGGAAGTCCCGGATTCCATTGAGTTCGATATGATACAGATGGGTGGAGGAACATAACTTTAAGTGGATCAAGATATTATCTGGAGCTTAAGATCATAACCAACTTTTTATATAGTATTGAAGAATATTAGCCCCAGCCAGTCTCATTTATACATGAGCTGTGAACACAGCTTATCTAATATGATACTTATACATAAATCAGAACCAAAGACAAATAGAGGAGTTACATAATGGATGTTTTATATTACCTGGCACCTCTTGCCGGTCTTGTCAGTCTGATATTCGCTGGCTTCTTTGCAAGCAGTGTCCTGAAAGAAGGCACTGGATCAAAGGAGATGCAGAAAATATCAGCTGCCATACAGGAAGGTGCAATGGCTTATCTGAATCGTCAGTACAAAACAATAGCTATTGTGGCAATAATTCTGGCAGCCCTTATATACACACTGCTGCCGGAAGGAGATAAGATCGCCATCGGTTTCCTGGTGGGTGCCATCAGTTCTGCTATTGCAGGGTACATAGGGATGAACGTATCTGTCAGAGCAAATGTCAGAACAGCTCATGCTGCTGCCGGTGGTCTGCAAAAAGCAATGCATGTGGCATTTCGTGGTGGAGCTGTCACAGGTCTTGCAGTGGTCGGACTTGCCTTGCTCGGTACCAGCGGATTTTACATACTTTATGGCGATGTAGACCTTGTAGTAGGTTTCGGTTTCGGTGCCAGTCTTATCAGCCTGTTCGCCAGGGTTGGCGGCGGTATATTCACAAAGGCAGCTGATGTAGGTGCAGACCTTGTGGGTAAGATCGAAGCAGGTATCCCTGAAGATGACCCTCGCAACGCTGCTGTTATTGCCGACAACGTAGGAGACAATGTAGGTGACTGTGCCGGTATGGGAGCAGACCTGTTCGAAACTTATGTGGTCACTGTGCTCGCTTCAATGCTGCTTGGTTCACTTGTAATTGACAAATATCCCAATGCTATCCTGTATCCCCTTATGCTGGGTTCGTCCGCCATTATCGCTTCCATCATATCGGTCTTCTTCGTAAAGATAGGAGCTGACGGCAAAATAATGAAAGCATTGTACAAAGGTGTTGCAGGCTCCGCTATCATCAGTCTTGTATTCTTCTACTTCATCACCAATTCACTGATGAATGATATGAGGATCTATCTTGCTGCTGTAGTGGGCATAGTGATCATGGTCTTCATGGTGGTTATCACCGAATATTACACTTCTACGAAATTCCGCCCTGTGAAGACAATTGCCGAGTCTTCAAAGACCGGTGCAGGAACTAACGTTATCTCTGGCCTTGCCATTGGTTTTGAGAGTACTGCTCTGCCTGTGGTAACAATCGTCCTCGGTATACTTGCTTCTTACTTTGTTGTGGGAGGCATGGCAGATCCTGAAGTCGGGTTATATGGTATAGCCATTGCAGCTGCAGCAATGCTCTCCACGACCGGTATAATCGTTGCACTTGACTCCTATGGCCCCATCACCGATAATGCAGGCGGTATAGCTGAAATGGCAGGCATGCCTTCAAGCGTGCGTAAGGTCACCGATGCCCTGGATGCAGTAGGTAACACCACAAAGGCTGTTACAAAAGGTTATGCGATCGGTTCTGCGGCTTTGGGTGCTCTTGCCTTGTTCGCAGATTACAAGCACAAGGTTTCACCTGCTGGTGCTTCCCTCAACCTGAGCCTGGATGAGCCAGTAGTGCTCGTAGGTCTCTTCATTGGCGGACTGTTACCTTTCCTTTTCACAGCTGTCACTATGCAGGCAGTAGGTAAGGCAGCTGTCAAGATAGTCGATGAAGTACGCCGTCAGTTCAGAGAGATTCCCGGTATCATGGAAGGGACAGCAAAACCGGAATACGGGAAGTGTGTGGACATTGTGACCGCTGCAGCCATCCGTGAAATGGCCATCCCTGGTTTCCTTGCAATAGTAGTTCCGCTTGCAGTAGGCCTTTTACTTGGTCCATCTGCTCTTGGCGGACTGCTCATAGGCCTTATTGTTGCAGGTTTGCTGCTTGCACTTACAATGGATAACGGCGGAGGAGCCTGGGATAATGCCAAGAAGTACATAGAGGATGGAAACTTTGGTGGAAAAGGCTCTGATGCACACAAGGCTGCAGTTGTAGGTGACACCGTAGGTGATCCCTTCAAAGACACTTCCGGTCCTGCCCTCAATGCTCTGATCAAGGTGGTCAACATGATCGCCATCCTGTTCTCAGCTCTTTTCATTGGCAAAGGACTGCTTTAAACGATAAGAATGTAGGAGGCCATCGGGCCTCACTCTTTTATTAAGTTTTTAGGAACATTTTTTATATTAAAATGTATAAGGTAGCTACAGGAGCAGAAGCATGTATGAAGACATGGGCACATTACTGAACAAGGGCTATGGGACATGGACAAGGAACATGGTGATAGCAGTTCCTTTCATTCTGGACCTGATGGCAACGATAATCTTTTCCTTGTTCGCTGTAGCTCTTTTTGTAATAGTCTTTGTAATGCCTGAAATAGCTTCTTCCACTGTAGCCGATAACATACCACCGGAAGTATATCTGGAAATATTAAGTTCCCTCTTAAAAGAAAACCTGCTGCTTTTCATAGCAGGTACTTTATTCCTCTTGCTACTGTTCTTACTCATCGGATCATTTTTCGAGGCCGGAGCTATTGGTATGTGCAGTCTTGCATTACTTAGCGGCGATACATCCTTAGGTCAAATGTGGGTATCCGGGCGCCAACATGTCCTGAACCTTCTGCTTGCTAAAACGCTCGTCGGCCTTATAATAATGGCCGGTGTGATCTTTCTCGTACCCGGTGTACTCAGTTCCGACAGACTTGAGACATTAACGACCGATCCTGCCTCCACAGGAAGTGTACTGATAGTACTTGGGACAATGGCCTGGTTCCTGTACGCCCTGGTTGGCAGCATATTACTTTTCTTTGTAGAGTATGCTCTGGTTGTGGATGATCTGGACCCCATCTCTGCACTTGAAAAGAGCCTGGAGTTCTTCAGGGAGAACAAGACCGGCGTGATCACTATTATCGGAATAATAGTTGCGATCTCTCTGGCACTGGAAATATTCGGAAGTGCTATCAGTTCAGTGGAAGCGCTCGCAAACGTATGGAGCCTGGTCTACCTTTTCATTTCAGTGCTTATGATCAGGCCCCTCACAACCATCTGGATCACACGCATGTATATGGACCGTACAGGAAAAGAACTCTATTCCTTTGACATGTACGCTTTTGAATAAAGGACCTTCAGACTTTTCCCAGTAACTTGCAGGCCTGACATAGCTCACCACTGCACGCCTGCCCGCAGATGCGGCAATTCGCAAGCTTTGCAATAGGCATTTCCCTGGCAAGGACATCTGCTATCTTGTCAAAACCACTCAGAAGAGCATATTTTGTTCCCGGATGCTTATCCTCAAAATCATCCAGCATTTCCCTCACTTCGCCCCTCATGGCTTCATGCGC
The DNA here is from genome assembly GCA_937968035.1 of uncultured Methanomethylovorans sp. Lineage (GTDB taxonomy): Archaea > Halobacteriota > Methanosarcinia > Methanosarcinales > Methanosarcinaceae > Methanomethylovorans. The sequence goes on along the minus strand of CALBTS010000098.1, from coordinate 9,066 downwards.
ATAGGGACAGGCACCGGTACTAAGTGGCAGACCATTGAGATAGGCATACATTGCAACCTCCTTTTCAGGAATGTAACGCAAGGGTTTCATCCTGAGCACCAGCCCTTCCAGCTCACAGGGAGGAACAAGACGTACCATACGTGCCACATCTCCTTTGAGATGGTTCAGCATTATCGTTTGGGCCTCATCGTCGAGGTTGTGGCCGATCGCAAGTTTAGTGGCACCTAATTCCAGCGCCTTGCGGTTGAGAATGGATTTACGCAGGACACCGCAATAACTGCAGGTCCCTTTTTCACGGTCCCAGGAAGCAATCTCATCCATTGTTCTGTCATATTCTTCCCTGAAAGAAAGAATAATATGCTCCACACCAAGCCGGCTGGTAAGCCCTTTAGCCTGTTCCAGGGTATTGTGCCGATATCCTGCTATGCCTTCGTCAACTGAAAGAGCAATGAGTCGGATATCCGGACGTGCTCCCAGGATCTTATGGAGCATATAGAGCAGTACACTGCTATCCTTGCCTCCGCTTACAGCCACGGCTATTGTTTCATTCTTTTTCACCGGATAATGTTTGCGTATGGTGAGCTTTATCTTCCGTTCCACATCTTCCATGAAATGCTTCCTGCACAGGTGCATACCGGAATATCTCTGGTATATAATGGAATCATGTTTGCACTTATCACACTTGATGCTCATAGGTTCATCCTGCATCAAAAAAGGCATTTTCCTATTTATTGTTGTGGTGAGCAGATGACTTTGCTGGCTACAGTTACTACCCGGAATTACAACTAACTGGAAAAACTTATAAAGATAGAGGTCATCTTTGGGGTATAATTTTCACTGTTCTAAAAACGAAATGGATGAAACAATGCCTATGATCACTGAAGATATATCCGTGCTTCTTTTATTGCTGTCTGTACTTGCAGGTTGCCTGATGGGGGTAGTGTCTGGATTGATACCCGGATTGCACAGCAATAATTTTGCGATGTTACTGGTATCTGTATCCCCTATGCTTATTGAGAGCGGCATACCAGCCATATATATCATCTTCATGATCCTGGCAAACTGTATCACTCACACCTTCCACGACATAATACCTGCCATCTATCTGGGAGTGCCTAACTCGGACATGGCACTGGCAGTACTCCCGGGACATCAGTTACTGCTCGACGGCAGAGGGCCCGAAGCCATTCGCCTTTCAGCTATGGGAAGCGCGGGTTCTGTCATTGTATCCATCATTCTGCTTTTGCCTTTCGGGATCCTGCTGTACACAATATACCCACTGATACAGGACCACATTGGCTGGATGCTCCTCTTCATAGCTTTGCTGATGATCATAACAGAGAAAGGCGAGTATGTACCTGGTCAGGGATCCCTGGTTCGTTACAGGCATATTTTTTATGCATTTGTAGTGTTTGGGCTGAGTGGGCTGCTGGGTATCTTTGCGTTCGGGAAAGAAAACTTGGCAAACTCACTGTTTGAATCGGATAGTCCATCTATACTGCTTCCTCTGTTAAGCGGCCTGTTTGGAGCTTCCCAGTTAATAGTAAGTCTGACGACAGGTTCGGTAATTCCACCCCAGCGCACTTCGCTGATCACCCTGCCTGCTAACAGGGCAATAAAAGCAATTGCTTCGGGAAGTTTTGCAGGTTCTTTTGTAGCGTGGCTGCCGGGGGTATCATCTTCTGTCGCCACATTGCTCGCAGAACAATTAGGTAGGATAAAGGGCAAAAAGGATCATACCAAATATAATATGACAGATGACCCTCTTAACGAAGCCAGAGAGTTCATCGTATCAGTGTCAGGTGTCAACACTGCGAATGCGGTTTTTGGACTGTTCGTATTTTTCTTCATTGGCAGGGCCCGTAATGGAGCAATTGTGGCGATATCATCTTTCTTAGAACCATCAGCAATTAGCATACCCATTATCCTTATTCTGTTATGTGTGGTTATCCTTGCATCGATGTTTTCCTATTATTCAACTATCAAGATTGGAAATACCATTCACCTGTTCATGGAAAAAATAGACTACAGGAAACTGAGCATCGCAGTACTGACAGGTCTTGTAGTTATGGTCGCTGTATTCACAGGGGTATTCGGGATCATAATATTCCTCATGGCCACATCCATAGGACTGCTGCCATCTTTCATGCATGTGAGAAAAAGTAATGCCATGGGTGTGATCTTACTGCCGGTTATCCTGTATTTCCTATAAAATGAATATTATTGTTGCTCAAAACCATTGATCATCTGCATCATGTTATCCTTGATCTGTGCCACAGCATCCACCCATTTGCCTCCCACATCAATGGGTGCAACGCCTTCAAGATCTGCACGGACAAGGTCTTCATCGTAAGGTATCTCACCGAGCACAGGTATTCCCAGTGCCTCAAGCTGCGGTTTAAGGTTCACAGACTTGCCCTTGTTGATGACCGCTGCCAGATGTTTTACACCTATATCCTCGGAAAGGTGCTTGATCCTTTCAGCGGTTTCCAGTGAACGTTTACCCGGTTCAACAACGACTATCATAAGATCGATGCCCTTCGTGGTGCCTCTGCCCAGATGCTCGATCCCTGCTTCCATATCAAGTATCACTGCGCTTTTATCCTTCAGTACTACATGCCTGAGGAATGCCTTAAGGAAAGAAGATGCAGGACACATGCAGCCACTGCCTCCGGTGTCAATGGTGCCCATCACAAGCATCTTTACATTGTCAGGACCAACTACCCCGAACCTGTCTACGATATCGTCAACTTTGGGGTTGAACTTGAACATGCCCCCTTTTTCCCCTGCCCGCTCTTCGATCATATCCTGATAGTCAGTGAGAGGATCCGGAGGATTGCTTATGCCGATGGATGAAGCGAGGTTCATATCTGCATCAGCATCTATGGCCACTACATCAAAACCATCCCTTGCAAGCATCCGCGCAAGAGTCCCCGAAAGCGTGGTCTTACCTACACCGCCTTTACCTGTGACAGCAATTTTCACCATGCACTGAACAGGGTCATTATATAAATTATACCTTCCGGTATCCTGTTACTCCACAGTCTGTATCAGGTCTGTCATTTCTTCTAATTCCTTCCTGCCATCGATGAAGAGCAGTTCTTTTCTGGAATCCCCCAGCTGAACGGCGAACTTTCCATCGGGAACAAATCCGATGATCATAGTACTTGAATTTTCATCATTGTATGTCACCACCATCCCCAATATGCCCACATATGATCCATTCCCGGAGAAATTGCCTTTATAGAAAAAAGCATTTGCATTGTTGCCATTGTCCAGCTGCAATTCGGTGGTATTACCCCATCTGAGACTGGAAATATTATTATCTCTGTTCGTACGCTCAACGCTTGGAGACATAAGAGAGGAAAAAGTTTCCAGAGGCAGTTTTTTTCCGCCCGGCATAGTGATCCGGTATGTTATGATAGTGGGCGTAGGGAACGCTTGTTTGCTATCGATATGAAGCCTGGATGTAACGTTCTGGATACCTCCTCCCACGACAGAAGAGATTTCTTCATCCTGATACTTAACTTTTATTAGGCTCATGGTAAGAACAGTATTCTTGGTTATGTTGTGTTCGATCTGAGAGACCTCTGGGTCTCCTACCTGCAACCATCCATGGATAGTAAGCTGATCATTATCCAGAAGAGCAGCAGATGCTTCCGGAGCTTCAAGACAACCTGAAACCACGATAGCAGATAACATGGCACCCATAAAAAGGAAAACTTTGTAAGATGAAGATATTTTCATGCGTATTCATTTGCTGGAGATCAGATATTAAGATAGCTATAGGAATAATTGATCCTAACTCCATTGTTCAGGTCTGAGGATCATAACCTTTTATACAATACTATACTAACCTTTTACAGATGGATGCACGTTATAAAAAAGTACGGAAAATACTGATCCAGGTCCTATTCCTGAACCTTGCGGTTTCCTTTGCAAAGATAATCTATGGCTCATTGACCAATACACTCAGTATGCAATCTGATGGTTATCATTCCCTGTTCGATGGTGTCTCTAATATAGTGGGCCTGATAGGCATCCAGGCAGCCTCCAAACCTCCTGACGCAGAACATCCCTATGGGCATCGCAAGTTCGAGACAATGGCATCTGTCTTTATCGCTGTGCTGCTGATGTTTGCCGGCTTTAATATAGTGAACTCAGCTTTACATAGATTCGGAACTGGGATCATGCCCGAAGTAACGACATTTAGTTTTCTGGTCATGGTCGGTACAATGACAATCAACTACATGGTAACCACCTATGAACACAACAACGGAGTAAAATTGCAAAGTGAAGTGCTGATAGCCGATTCCATGCACACCAGAAGTGATATCTATGTATCCCTTTCTGTCATCCTGGGACTCATTGCCATAAAAGCAGGTTTGCCTGTACTTGATCCGATCATAGCGATCATAATTTCAGGGATCATCATCTATACAGGCATCAGGATAATCATGAAAAGCTCTTCCGTTCTGTGTGATACGTCTCAGCTCAACGCTGAAGAAATACATAGCGTAGTATGTGCGGTGGATGGAGTTATTGACTGTCATAATATCAGGACCCGAGGGACTGCAGGTCACATATACATCGATCTGCATGTGGAAGTGCATCCCACAATGCCTACTCTCAGGTCCCATGACATTGCCGATACTGTGGAATATGAACTGAAACAACATTTTGAAGGTGTCCAGGATGTTATAATCCACATAGAACCCACTTCACTTGAACCTGCTTCATGACCCGGAAATGCGGGATAAACTATAAGATAAGTAAGGATGATTTACTAACGATGTCTGGCAACACTTTTGGAACTGCCTTTAAGGTAACGACCTGGGGAGAATCACATGGCAATGCCCTGGGGGTAGTGGTGGATGGAACTCCTGCAGGTCTGCTTCTTGATGCCTCCGTGATACAGAAGGAACTGGACAGGCGAAGACCCGGACAAAGCAGTGCCTCTACATCACGCAACGAATCCGACGCCGTAGAGATACTGTCAGGTGTGTTCGAAGGAAAGACCACTGGCATGCCAATTTCCATGATGGTCCGCAACAAGGATGCAAACTCAAGTGCTTATGATTATCTGCGGACTATCCCAAGACCCGGGCATGCAGATCTGTTGTACAGGGAAAAATATGGGATCAGGGATCACAGAGGCGGAGGCAGGTCATCCGGGAGGGAAACTCTTGGCAGAGTGGCTGCAGGCGCCATTGCAAAACATTTGCTTTCCTGCTACGGCATCACAGTTGTTGCACATGTGATCGAATTGGGGGGCATTGTAGCTTCCGAACTGTCTTTTACCGAAGTGATGGATAACGTAGAGAAAACACCGGTCCGTTGTGCTGACCTCAGGACAGCTTCAAGGATGATGCAAGCGGTCGAAGATGCGCGCAAAGAAGGTGACAGCCTTGGGGGCATAGTAGAGGTCATTGCCACAGGAGTTCCCAGAGGTCTTGGCGAACCTGTATTCGATAAGCTGGATGCTGATATCTCAAAGGCACTGATGAGCATAGGCGCTGTAAAAGGATTGGAGATAGGTGCTGGTTTTGCAAGTGCACGCATGAAAGGCAGCCAGATGAACGATCCGTTCATAGTAAAAGACGGACAGATCACATGTCCGACCAACAACGCAGGCGGTATAATTGGCGGCATATCCACAGGGCTTCCTATTATATGCAGGATTGCGGTCAAACCTACGCCATCCATCTCAAAGAAGCAGAGAACAGTGGATATGGAAAAGGTCCAGGAATGCGAGATAGAGGTTCATGGAAGACATGACCCCACCATACCCCCTAGACTTGTGCCTGTGGCTGAGGCGATGGTTGCGATCGTGCTTGCAGACCATATGCTGCGCAGCGGTTTCATCGATCCGGCATCTATTTGATGCAGAGATTTTTTGATAAGAACGAAATGTAGATTTTTTTTCTGCCCATATAATAAAAAGAGGGCATTACATGATTGATACTGTCTGTACCTTTTCCCATGGGAAGGTAGAATAAGCATGTTGTTGACTTATCGATATGATATCCTCCTTGGAGGAAGTATATTAGGAGTAATCTATATAGTTTAATAAAAGCTTATAAATGAAATCTTTTTATTGATCGATACAATGCTATTATTGTATCAACATTGAATATAGATAGATATATGGTAAATCCATCATATTTATGTATTCTGAATAAGTATATGCAAATGTACCAAAATATAGGGTGTGTTGTTATAAATTATGAGCAAAGAAAGATCCAGTTGACAGGTGGTTCCACATATATTGTTTCTTTACCCATCAAATGGGTACGCGACTGCGGTCTTAACTCTGGGGACACCTTAACTCTTATTCCACAAAGTGATTGCACTCTTTTGTTATCTGCCGATTCAAAGCTGGATAAAAGGAAACAGGAATCTGTGATCGAGATATCTCAGGAGGACACACAAGAAGATAATTTCAGGATAATCGTGTCCCATTATCTCGCAGGACGTGATATTATCCGACTGGTCACAAAAAAAGGATTCCATGCAATGGATCGTAAGTTCTTCAAAGATGTTACCCGCCAGCGCCTCATTGGTATTGAGGTCATTGAGGAATCAAGAAATGAGATAGTGCTACAAAGCCTTATGAACTACCAGGAACTACCACTGGACAAAGCCTTGCAGAACATGTCCCGGCTCATCACTTCAATGCTCGAGGACGTGATGCTTGCCCTGAGGGAACATGATCTGGAACTTGCCAGAGATATAGTCAACAGGGATAATGAAGTGGACAGATTCTATCTTCTGACCGTAAGGCAATTAAAATCTGCAGTAGAAGATCCGAAACTTGCCGAGAAAATCGGAATAGAAAGACCCCGCCAGTGCCTGGGGTACAGGCTTGTTACGAAGATCATCGAGCGCATAGGGGACCATGTGGAAAGAATAGCGCGCCAGATCATTATTATGGATACCGTGGTCCCTGAAAAGGATGCCGTCTTTGCGATGGGAAACCTGGCTCAGAAGGTTTTTGCTGACTCCATAAAGGCCCTGGAAGAAAAGGACACCAAGTACTCGAACAAGGTCGTCAATTACGCGAGAAAGTTCGAGGATTACACCATTATGCGCAATGAGCAGGGAACATCACGCTGCACATCCGAGCAAATGGGCTCCATAATCGAGAGCCTCAAAAGGATTTCTGAATATAGTGCCGATATAGCTGAAATGTCCATTAACATGAGCTCAGAAAGAGACAGGGAAAAATAAGATCCACACTCGTCTCTTCTGATCAACTTTATAATCTGAGCTTTTCCATCCTTGCAACTGCTTCATTGATCCTTTCCACGGATTGTGTCAGGGCGAACCTGATATAACCTTCGCCGTATTGCCCGAAACCCACTCCTGGAGTAGCCACTATCCCGGCCTTTTCAAGCAACAGCTGTGAGAATGCCATAGAATCGTAACCCTTCGGAACCGGAGCCCACATATAGAATGTCGCCTTTGGAGGCTTAACATCGAGGCCTATACCCTGCAGGCCTTTGAGCAGCACATCCCTTCTCTTTTCATATATCCGGTTCATGTCGCTTACACACTGCTGGGAACTTGTAAGTGCGGTGATCCCTGCCATCTGTATAGCATCAAATGCACCGGAGTCGATGTTGGATTTAACCTTTCCAAGCCCTTTAATGAGTTTTTCGTTACCTACTGCAAAACCCAGACGCCATCCGGTCATATTATAAGTCTTTGAAAGAGAAAAAAGTTCAATACCAACATCCATGGCACCATCCACGCTCAGGAAGCTTGGTGCCTGATATCCTTCATAGACCATTTCGGAATATGCATTGTCATGTACCACAATGAGATCGTTGTCCTTTGCGAATTCCACAACCTCTTCAAAGAAAGACCTATCAGCTGTTGCAGATGTAGGATTGTTCGGATAATTAAGGAACATCAGTTTTGCCCTTGCCAGCATATCCGCCGGTATAGCATCAAGGTCTGGCAGGAAACCGTTCTCTTCGAGAAGCGGCATTATAAAAGGTTCCCCACCTGCGAACTGCGTGCCTATCTTATATACCGGATAAGCCGGATCAGGACACAGCACCACATCACCCGGATCGATGAAAGCCAGAGGAATATGAGCAACGCCTTCCTTGGAGCCTATAAGTGTAAGTGTCTGGTTCACAGGGTCTATGTTAATATCCTTTGTTTCATGGCACCACCTGGCAGCAGCTTTCCTGAACTCTAACATACCAGTATACGATGGGTATCTGTGTGTGGAAGGATCTCTGACAGCCTGGCACATGGATTCCACTATATGCGAAGGTGTGGGCTGATCAGGATCACCTATACCAAGATCTATCACATCTACTCCTTTTGCCAACATCCTGGCTTTGGATTCATCGATCGCTGCAAAGAGGTAAGGTGGTAGAGCATTGATTCTGTCTGCGTACATCTTTTCACCTGAAGAAGGTTCCTCTGAAGGACCTGCACGTTATACTTTGCGCATGTTTAATAAATATGGCTATTGGTTATCGTGCCACATGCATCTGTGGAAATCCTTTTATACAAATATTATAATTATATAAATATAATAAATGACCTTGATAAACGACACCTGCGTCTTAGGAGAATGTGCGCCGAACATTCAGGAAAACGCCACAGAAAATTCGTTTGCATTGCTGAAGATTATCAGTTTACTTAACTCCAGCCTGCCGGTACATTCTCTTATAAGTATGCTTGTAAGGTCGTTACCTGAAGCAATGCTATCTCTTCAGGTATACGGCATCACTGTAAAAATGGATGGAAAGATCTACGGATACCCGGAAAACGGCCAGTACCCATCTATATCCGTGGATGTGGCAGTACATGGAAAGATCCGTGGCTACATATCAGCATTGTACAATAAAGAGAGGCAAAATTCTGAACAATGGACACAGGCACATGAAATTCTCAATATTCTCTCCGGGTCTCTAAGCAATTTGATCGAAAAGAAAGAGCTTGAAAGAATATCTCTGGAAAGCACCCGGCGCTACAGTGCACTTTTCCATAATTGTCCAGTAGGGCTTTTCACGGACAAGAAAGGTAATATTGTTCATTGCAACC
>CALBTS010000097.1 GCA_937968035.1 uncultured Methanomethylovorans sp. | reverse complement strand
GATCGTATTCGGTGACTGGAGTTCAGACGTGTGCTCTTCCGATCTCATCTGGTGTATTTGAAAAAGCATACAAAAACCACCATAAGTACCATCGCTGCTACAAAACTCCACAAATACACAGACCCCACGGTGATACCTAAAATAACTATCGGATCAATCGAAAAGATTCGGGGCAAGAATACCTGCGTGTCAGTATCCCATATGATGAAGACCATACCTTTAAAAAAGAAAGAAAGGCCCACAGTAACCATGATGACGGCCAGAATAGGTTCACCGATCATCTTTCTGAGGAATATTCTCTCGGTCAGCAGACCTAGGATCAATCCTATGATCATGGTGCCTATCAGGGCTACCACGAACGCTGTATTGACAGGCATGAAGGCTACGAATTTCTGGTAAAGACCCAAACAGACATAGCCACCAATCATCGTGAGCTCGCCCATGGCAAGGTTCAGAACACCGGAGCATTTGTAGATTAAAACCCATCCTAAAGCTACGAGGGCAAAAATTGATCCCAGCATGACACCAGTTACGACTAGTTGCAGGAAGAGGTCCATTACTTCTTTCCTCCTTCCTTAACATCCTGAATTCTTATGTCGGCCTTGATTTCAATGACTCGACCATCCTCATAGGTAATGTTCGTCTCCATGTGCAGTAGATCGGTATCTGAGTAAAGAGAATCAATGATGTCTTTGTACCTGTTCTCGACGAACGCTCTTCTAATTTTTCGAGTTCTAGTCAGCTCGTCATCATCTGCATCGAATTCTTTATAGAGGTTGGCAAATCGAGTTATTTTTGCCGCTTCAGGCACGGATCGATTGACATCACTTAATGACCTCATTACTAGGTCGTAAACTTGGGGGATCTGAGAAAGCTCCGTGTAGCTGGTATAATTTATTCCGTGATCTTCAGCCCACTTTCCGACCGTGTTGTAGTCTATGCAGACAATTGCAACCACATATGGCCTATTGTGACCAACAATCAGGGCATCCTTAATATAGGGGCTGAATTTCAACCTCGCCTCAAGAAATTGTGGAGAAAATTTTCTTTTGTCTCTGAGAATCATTATGTCTTTTGAACGGTCAAAGACCACGAGATGACCGTCCTCATCTATGAAACCAGTGTCGCCGGAATACAGCCACCCATCTTTAAGAGCCTTTTCGGTTTCCCCAGGCATCTTGTAATAACCCACGAAAACTGAAGGGCTTTTGGACAAGATTTCGTCATCGTCACCTATTTTGATTTGAGTCTCAGGGATTGGAGTGCCAACCGTGTCAAATTTGATGTCGTCATCCCTGTGGACGACCGAAATTCCCGCAATTTCGGTCTGACCATATATCTGCTTGAGGTTTACCCCTATGGCGTGAAAGAATCTGAAATGGTCTGGTCCCATAGCAGCTCCGCCCGTGTATGCATGTCGAACCCTGCTAAGCCCAAGTTGATCCCTAATTTTGGAAAAAAGGACCTTGTCGGCTATAAATCTTAATAATTTCCAGTATATGGGGGTTGATTTTTTTTCGAATTTTAATTCGGCCGTGTGATAACCGACTTTCATGCCCAAACGGTAGATCACTCTTTTTGTCCATGAAGCGTCAAGATGCTTTACCTGGACCGTTCGGGTGAATTGCTCATATAGCCTTGGGGGAGCAAACATTACATGAGGACCTATTTCACGGACATTTGCCTGAGCCACTTCAGGCTCCTCAGGAAAGTTAATTGTGTAACCAACCTGTAATCCGCATGATATGGACATCATTTGCTCGCCTATCCAGGCAAACGGCAGATATGAAACGAAATCATCAGAAGGTGTACACGGATCCACCCTCATAAGATTTTGCCCCATTGTAAGCATGTTGTAATGGGTTAAGAGTGCTCCTTTTGGCAGAGAAGTTGTTCCTGATGTGTAAAAAAGCAAACAAACGTCATCGCCCTTGCCTTTGTTGACCAGTTTCTCAAAGAGGCCCGGTTCTGAAGCCGATAGCTTTCGTCCAAGTTCCATGACTTCATCCAAGCTTATGAGCATGGGATCGTCATAATGCCTCATACCTTTGGGATCATCCCAAATGATCTTCTTCAGCTTGGGGCAGCTGTCACGTATGGCTAGAGCCTTGTCGACCTCTTCCTGTCCTTCTGCGACGTAGAATTTTGAATCTGAATGATCTACGATGTATTTAACTTCGTCCATCAGGCAATCCTGAAACAGCCACACTCCTACTCCACCTGCGCACATTGCCGCCATTTCAGTCCACAAGGCTTCGGGACGGTTGTCACCTATCATGATAACCTTGTCACCGTCTTCAAGTCCCAGAGCCACTAACCCCAAGGTTATCTCCTTGACATTGTCGAGGTATTTTTTCCATGTAACTGGACACCATATCCCGAATTCCTTCTCCCTCATGGCCACTTTTGAGTCACCATATTTCTCGCATTGCTGCACAAGGAGTTTCGGTAAGGTAAGGTCCTTAGTGATTTCAATCTCGCCTTTAAAACCTGGATCACCTGCGGCTGACATATAAATCCTCCACCTCCCCCAGATAGGCCTTAATTACTTCAGGATTTTCCTGGACTTCTTTTGGGGTACCCTCTGCAATCTTCACTCCAAAATTCAACGTCATTACCCTGTCGGACAAGTCCATGACAACACCCATGTCATGCTCAACCAGCACACAGGTAACTTTCCACCGTTTGTCTTCATTGATATCAACGATGAAACGGGCCATGTCCTCGGTCTCTTCAAGGTTTAATCCCGCTAATGGCTCATCCAACAAAATCAATTCAGGCTGCACTGCCAAAGCTCTCGCCAACTCAATGCGTTTTTGCATTCCATAAGGCAGCATTCCAGTAACTTCATTTCGGACCGATTCAATTTCCAGCAGATCAATTATTTCTTCTTCGATGAATTTTCTGGCGGAGATTTCTTCTTTTGATGTCTTACCCCAGTAAATACAAGAACTCAGAAGACCTGAATTCAAATGAAGATGTCGACCGAGCCTAATATTGTCCAATACAGTCATCCCGCCAAAAAGCTCAATCTTCTGGAATGTCCTGGAAAGCCCCATCGATGCCCTTTTGTGAGGTGACATCTTGGTGATATCTACTCCTTTGAGGAATAGCTGGCCATCCTTTGGATGATATAGCCCGTTGATGCAATTCATCATGCATGTCTTTCCCGCCCCATTGGGTCCAATTATGGAGAAAATTTCTCCCTTATGAACCTTGAAACTTACATTTGTGAGAGCTGCGACACCATGAAAAGAAAGAAAGATATTCCTTGCCTCAAGTATGACATCCGACATTCAGCATCCCCTTTGCTTAGCCTGTCATCGGAGTTGAGTCACCAAAGGCCTGGATAGACAAATTAAGTCCTGGATCGGTATGGGTTGAAAATAATTAAACGATAAAATCTCCTAACCCTCAAATGGGGCTCAGGAAATTCCCACGCAAACCAACCAACCAAAGAACATCGTAAATTCTTGTCCAGACGCTTTAGATGGCTCATTCACCTCTTAATAAGTGTCATAAAACTTCCAGGAATTGCGCCCTATGGATAGAGCATTTGTCCGATTAATGTACTGTCTTAAACAACCAAAAAGTTTAAAAACCCTTCTGAGAAAGCCTCGCCATCTATTCACTTCCATTAAGAATGTGACGCGCTCCACTCAGAATGTGTACTGAGTTTCGGATAGTCATATTTGATCAGATATTTAACAATGAAGAATGGCATGAACAACTATGATGTTTAAGAAACAGTGGTTGAAAAGTCAAGCCTAAAAGTGTTATACGTTCTCCTGAGCGACGCTATTTGTTTTCTTCTCATCCTGGTTTTTGTTAAGAAAACACAATCTTTTCGGTCATGAGATTCCTTTTCGGGAACAATGAATTATTATTTTAGTAGGAAAAATATAATAGTTCTCCATTCTGAATTTACACCGTTTTCATATATATTCGAATCCGGAAATCAGTTCTTTCAAAATTAAAATATCTCATAATATAAAGTGGTTACTTTTTATAACTGACCACTAAGGCGCAATGGGCTTAGTCTCGACCAACGGTCTGCTCAGGCCGTTGAGTAAATAAAGATGTCTGGAGGGCAAGATCGGA
>CALBTS010000096.1 GCA_937968035.1 uncultured Methanomethylovorans sp. | reverse complement strand
AGCTTGAGACTTACAGAGGATGCGGACGCAGAAAACATTGTTCTTTCTGCACTGAACCTTTCTATGGAAAACCAGACCATAGGCCTGTAGAAGATGTGATCGCGGAGGTCCAGGCTCTATATGAAGAAGGTGCCCGATATTTCCGTATTGGACGGCAGCCTGATCTGCTATCGTATCAGTCTAAGGATAAGGGAGGGGACTTGCCTGTTCCTTATCCCATGGCAATTGAATCTCTTTACAGGGGAATACGTGCTGTAGCTCCCGGCCTGCAGGTATTGCACATGGATAATGCCAATCCTGCGACAATAGCTGCTTTTCCAGATGAAAGTGAGGAGATACTTACTACTATAGTTAAATACCACACTTCCGGAGATGTGGCTGCTATGGGTATGGAAAGTGCTGATCCTGACGTGATCAGAAGAAATGGTCTCAAGGTAATGCCATATGAGATGCTCAGTGCTATAGAGCTTATTAACGAAATTGGAGCAAAAAGAGGGACAAGTGGGATGCCTGAACTTCTTCCTGGTCTTAATTTCGTGCATGGGCTAATGGGAGAAACAAAAGAAACTTTCAGACTCAATTATGATTTCCTTAAAAAGGTGCTTGATTCTGAATTATTGCTTCGCCGAATCAACATCAGGCAGGTTATAGCTTTTGAGGGAACTCCAATGTTCGGGAATGACGCTGCAGTTGGCAGGCATAAGAAAGAATTCCTGCGTTATAAAGAGAAGGTCAGAAAGGACATCGATCTTCCCATGTTACGCAAAGTAGTGCCAGCAGGAACAATCCTGCGAAATGTACTGCTTGAAGTAAACGACGGAAATACAACTTTCGGACGTCAGATGGGCTCCTATCCTTTACTTATTGGTATTCCGGCAAAAAGGGCAACAGGGCATTATACAGACGTAACGGTAATTGATCACGGATTCCGTTCTGTAACTGCAATATCATATCCTCTTAATGTTAATAATGCAGAACTGGGACTTTTGCAAAGAGTCCCCGGAATGGGCAAAGCAATGGCAGCAAACATCTTCAGAGAAAGGCCTTATAAAAACACTCAGGAACTCATGGATAAAACAGGTGTTAAATCAGATATTCTGAGATATATTGAGATATAAGCTCCTGATCTATTTGAACATGCGCTTGATATAATCAGTATCTTTTATTATTTTCAGGCTCACGAATCCGCCTACTGCCAGGTTCATGTAGAATGTTATTGCTCTCCATGCCACAACAACAATTCCTATAAGCGACGAGCCTACAAAGAAAGAGAAAAGTGTCGAAGCACCGAGTTCAGCCACTCCCCCTGCACCCGGGGTGATCGATACTACCATTATGACCATCAGGATTATCTGGGAAGCATAGGCTACAAGGGGCTGAAACTGCTGGTTCAATCCAACCAGGAGTACTGGGAGTACGGCAAAGTCCAAAGCCCACACTATGACGGTACATCCCATGCCTGATAATAAACCTTTTCGTCCCTCTTTTATGAATATTGCAACACTGTCGTGTAAGTGTTCCAGTTCTGTATCAACACGCTCCAGGATACCGGGCAGCATAGTTTCTGTCTTTTTTCCAAATAAGCGACTATAAAGATGAACGAGGAAATACATGACCTTACGGGTTTGTTTTGGTTTCCAAAGTCCATAGATCAATATTGAGAATAGGCATAAAAGAACTATTTCTCCTATCATAAGGGCTGTGTCGATGTTTGTGTTTGCACCGGCACTTGTCAGGAATTCTCTCATCACGTACAAAGAAAGGGGAACAAGTGATAATATCAGGAGTGCATCCATCAGCCGTTCTCCAAGGATCACAGCAGTTGCCTTGCCAAGGGGAATAGCTCTTCTGTTTAACAGATGAACACGTAAAGGCTCCCCTGCTACCGCTGCAGGGGTGATGGCTGCCACAAACATGCTTGAAGTGACTATCTTAGTAGCTTCCTTTATACTAATGTCATATCCTAAAGCCCCACACATCGTTTTGATCCGGATGCCTTGCATAAATAAAGAAAATATGTGTAATAGCACAGCCAGAATTATGTATTCAGTTTTGATCTGAACGATAGCTTCCAGAGTGCTGGCATCAAAAGTTAATGCTATTACCAAGGCCCCTGAGATAAGGCTGATGAGAAGTGATATTACAATCCATTTTTTTATTTTGTTCATATTTGCACAGCTTAAGGGCAGGAACAAAAAAGATGTCAGAAACGACTGACAATATTTTCCTTGACGCTCACTCCTTCCTTTATTGTTTGTTTTGGCCAGATCTTTACATTAGAATGTACTGTAGCTCCACTGCCTACTACTACATCGGGTCCGATCACAGTTCCATTTTCCAGGCTGCAGTTGTTACCTACTGTTGTGCGGTT
>CALBTS010000095.1 GCA_937968035.1 uncultured Methanomethylovorans sp. | reverse complement strand
CTTGTTGCCACCGGATCAGTTATTATCTCACAATATCTTTCGCTGTCACGGAAGAGGGCATAGGTTCCCTCCGGGAAATCAGTTCCAGGCTCATGCCATCTGTCATTATCTCCAATTAGTTTCCCCAGCATTAGACTATTGCCGTGTATCAAAATGGTATTTGTAGGATTCATTATTCCATAAGCAATATTGCTGCCAATGTTAATCTGTGGCTCCCTTGGAGTTATATTGTCAGGTGATATACTTTTGCAGATGTTAGTGATTTTTTCTTCGACTGTCCCGGGAAACGGTTGCCTTGAACATATCCAGATGCACTTAGCCATATTACTAACTATTAGAAACAGATAGAATTATTGAAAATAATAACTAACCAATATGCTTTTTATTTTAACTCGATTCCCAGAAAGTCCTGCAATTGACATTTTTGAGGAGAAAAATGACCAGGCACCCAGTTTAGCTCATCATCCCAATATCCTGGACAGCGCTCCAGAAAGTAATAAACAAATCCATAACTTATTTCACTTATATGAGGCTGCTTATTCTGATCGTAAATAAAATCGTATGCCATGGTATTGAAGTTCATCTTCTTAGTGATATCAAATGCCAACCTGACACACCGGGGATCAATTTCCTTTGGATTCATATCCAGATTACCACTCCCAGAAGCCCTGAAGTCATTTTGGCGAACAAATCTCCTGAAGGCAAAAGCTCTATTGCCAATCACAGTAATTCTTGTGTCGAATTTGTTATCAGGCAAGAATTTCTGAAAAAGGATGGCATCCTTTTGAATTTGCCATACAACATATTCATTTTTATCCCTCATCCAGCCAAGATCTACCAAGTGAGATTTTAATAGCTCCTTACCGTATTTTTTCAGTCCGACCTTCGATAGTGCTGACAAACTTGATCTCGTTTTAAAACCTCTCCTTCTGACACCCTGGTTGAAAACCTGACGAATTACTTTCTTCCCTTCCTTATATGAAGAGACCAATATAACATTCTCTGAACTTGCCCCTTTGGGAAGTTTTGCGACAATAGGGAATTGAGTATTTTGAAGGAATTCATCAGCTTTTTGATAGTTCCAAAATACAGCAGAGTCAATGATAGGAAATCCGTTGCTTTTTAATAGGTAATATTCACGAATTTTATTTTCGTTAGGCCAGAAGGTTTCGTAATTAGGGAAGCATTTAACTCCATACACATTATGAGCTATGTGGAATATTGCCTCATATAGAATTCTGTCAGTGTCTCCCATGGAATGTTTGAATAATAGGTGGGAACACTGCTTCAGTTCATCAAGAAGAGTAATTGAACTTGGATCAATTAGTCTGAATGGTACTTGGTTGGCAACCAATATCTCATAGAATTTTGAACTATAAGATGAAAACTTGCTGTTTGAGTTTAATAGATAACCTAGTTCCATAGCTTCTTTTTTATTCTTTGGGGAATATATGGGTTTACAATGAAGTGCATTATTTTACTGAATTTTTCACGTCTCATAAGATGTGCTTTTCTTGCCTTATCATATTTAATATTAGTAGTAATCTCTTTAAGATTAATATATTTATCAAACGGAGTAATGGGCACTTCTATGATACGATTAAACAGATAGATGTATTTTTTGATTTTAAAATTTAGTGTTCTTATGTCTACGAGCAAGCCCCATGAGACTCTGTTCCATGGCATTAGAAGCTTATTAAAATAAGCACGAGGACTCCCATTATTTTCGAAATAAGATGGTATGTTCTTTAACGCTGGCATTAAAAAATTACCAAGATTATATGCGATGATACCTTCTTTATATTTTTCAATAGCCTGTGGAGCATGAGCATGGCTTCCTACAATAATATCTACTCCGGCTTCGATTAATCGTCTTGCTATCCTGATGTCCTTCTCCTTTGGATAGGATGACTCCTCCTCTCCCCAATGAAGATATAACACGACTCTGTCAGCGATTATTTTTAATTTCTTGACATTTGCAGCAATCAGATCAACATTTAATAAATTGACAAAGGCTATATTATCTAATCCTGAAATTGGGGAAGTTGAAGAACAGATAGCTGCTATCAGTGCAATCTTGATGTCATTTGTTTCATATACAAATGGCGTTAACCTCTTGCTTGCATTTCTCTCAATCCCAAACCATTTTATCCCATTTCTTTCAAGTTGAGATATGGTTGAGTCCAGACCCTTAATGCCAAAATCAAAAATATGATTGTTTGCCAGACAGACGATTTCAAGATTTGACTCAAATATATCAGTAAGATAGTTGTTGCTGACACTCAAATTTATCTTACCTTGAGCAGGAGGTGATTCATCAATGACAATGGGACATTCAAGGTTGATTACTACCCTGTGTTTATTATTAAACCTTACTGGTTTATGAGGTACTACATCTCCCAAAAACAATAATTCTTCTTTCCCTTCTGACATTGTTTTATAGTGTTTTAATAAACTCTTCAATCCTCTTCGCCTGAAAACGATAATTGAAAGTCGTTTCGGTTAATTTCTGTCCATTACGAGCAATGTCTAAAGCGTTGGAATAATTATCCAGAACAAATAGCAGCTTCTCTGCAAATATCTCCGGATTATCTGGTTCACACAAAAATGCATTGGAACCATCCTTCAGATATACAGGGATTTCGCCCACAGCTGTGACAACAATCGGGATACCAGTGGAAAGATACTCCGTAAGTTTAGAAGGGAACCCGGCTTCTGCAACTATGCTTGCTGGCCGGGCTAAGGCAAGGATTTTAGCATTTGTCAAATAAGAGGGCACCTCATTCCTTGAAATCTGTCCAGTAAAAACCACCCTGTCAGATAAATGCAAATCGCTTACCAATCTTTTTAACAACGTATCATTTTCTAAGGTATTAGCTTTGCCAATAAGCACCAATTGGATGTCAGGAAACCTTTTTGACAGAATGGCGAAACTTTTTATCAGAATATCGACTCCATCCTTTAATATTGTAAGTGTACCACAATAAAGGATATAATCATACTGAAGGGGGGACTCTGTTTTGATCTTGAACCGATCGGTGTCCACGGTGCTAGGTACCAAAAAAAGCTTCTTCCTTTTAATTCCGCGGGCAGCATAAAACTCAATCAGATACTGAGAAATGCACAGGATCCCATCACATAGTTTAGAACCCAAATATGATTTGATTTCACCAACCATAATCCTTGAAGATGATCCCTGATATTTCCTTAATGGATGTTCACTACGCTCACTCACTAACCTAATTCTGATTAGCCTGGCAAGAAGATAAATATATAATTGACAAGTTAGTGACTGGGTCCAACTATTAATTGCCATTACAGGATCAGATTTATGTATCCTTAATAACAAGCTGAAGGTTTTAAAGTGCTTCGTGAACTTGTGCCATGTACGTATTATCAGAAACTTACTTCTTGTTCTTTCCCCAAATGGGTGGTAGTAATTAATGCCATTTATTGAACCGGCAGTGTCTGCATTATAAACATTAGCAAAACAGATTACATGAACATGTATTCCATTCTCAATAAATCCTTTGGCATAGGTGTGAATCCTATTGGTTGCAGCATCCCCCTCTGGGAAAGCAAAATCATCTCCAAAAATTACTATACTCAATTCTTTAATATTTAGGTTTTTATTATACCATAGAACCAACAAAATGGCGAATACTATTCAAATTATTTAT
>CALBTS010000094.1 GCA_937968035.1 uncultured Methanomethylovorans sp. | reverse complement strand
CACCGAGATCTACACTCTTTCCCTACACGACGCTCTTCCGATCTTGAATCATGGAAAGGAAATAAACAGAACCGGAACAACTATGGACAATCTTTGACAGCTAATGACCCCTTAAAGGACAAACCCGAACTTCCTCAACCGTTTTATAACAGTGCCGGTAAAAAGATATTGGAATATATTTCTACAAGAGAAATTAGGCTTGACTTGCCATTCATTTTAACGAAGAATAAAAAGTTGAAATTGAATATGCCGTACCTCAAAACCGAAAGGAAACTAAGTGGGAATGATATAACTGCCGTCAGGTTATTGAATTTTGTAGCTTCTGAAGGTATTATTCAACTCAAGGTTCAGGAATTGAAAAACAAACAGACTTACACGATTGAATGGAATATGGATTATACAGGAAGCTATTTGTTATGGAGCTTAGCTGATTTCGAGACCGCAATTGGTTTATCAAAGGCAGGTAACGATAATAATTGAACGTAACCAGTTGATTAACTAACAACCGCATATAAATGATTTGGAACAAAGAAAGACCCAAATAAGAGGGTCTTTCGCTTTAAGGAGACATATGACTTTTAGGGGGAATGCCCCATTACTTAGTAAAACTGCTATATTCTTCATCAGAAACAGGTTCATACCAAGAAGGAGTACCTTTACTGAGTTGGGCACTAATACCTATATGAACAAACTCATGGGTTGGTGTAGCACCATGCCAATGTACTATTTCGGGTTTTATTTCAACCACATCACCAGCTTTAAGCAATTGGATGGATTTGCCTCTTTCCTGATAATATCCTTCACCCGAAGTGCAGAGAAGTATCTGCCCTCCCGGATGCGAATGCCAGTAATTTCGACTTCCCTTAGCAAATGTCACGTTATAAACCATTGCATCGAAGGTGCTTACATTAGTAGAGAGCATCTCCACCCAAGCATCACCTGTAAAATTTTCGATTGCTTTTTGACCTTTGGGAAATATCTCGATTGGTTTCATAGTGTATTTGTCCTTAGTATTACAAGAAATTAAAATCATTAAAATATAAGAAGTAAATAATATTTGCCTCATCCCTAACTATTTAAGATAATTTCGGAAAAACGATTCAAGTTTATCAAATGGAATCATATCCATTCTATCATACAAATCTATATGCCTTGCACCCGGAACAATAATGAGTTCTTTGGGTTCAGATGCTTTCTTATAAGCATCCTCGCTGAAATACCGTGAATGTGCATTTTCTCCGATAATAAATAAAATCGGGCGTGGAGAAATGGTGTTGATGTAGTTCATTAGAGGGAAATTATAGAAAGACATGTCGCTGGTAATCGTAAATGCACCGATGGAGTTTGGGTGATGTCCTCGCTTAGTAGCATAATATTCAAAAAATTCACTTGAAATTGGGTCAAGTCCTTCCGGTACTTTTTCCACTGGCACTTTCGGAAACTGATTTGTTAATTGTGGATTGCCATTCTCATAATCCTTCCAGCGTTGTTCGCCAAGCTGGAAAAGATATTGATTCCGTTGTTCCTCGGTCATCGTATCTTCCCAACCGTAGCGTTTTACACGACTCATATCGTACATACTTGCAGTTGCAACTGCCTTAATACGGTGGTCAACCTGTGCCGCCGTAAGGGCAAATCCCCCGCTTCCGCAGATACCGATAGCACCAATTTTATTCCGGTCGACAAAGGTGCGTGTTCCCAAAAAATCTATCCCTGCGCTGAAATCTTCAACGAAGATATCAGGAGATGAAACATGTCTTGGCTCACCGCTGCTCTCCCCGTTAAATGACTCGTCAAATGCAATTGCAACAAATCCACGTTCTGCCATCGTCTGAGCGTAAATGCCAGCACCCTGTTCCTTAACACCACCATAGGGAGTTCCTACAATTATTGCAGGGTATTTTTTCGAATTATCCATGTTCTTTGGTGTATACATGTGTGCTGCAATGGTAATTCCGTATTTGTTTTGGTACTGGACTTTTTCCACAGATACTTTATCACTTAATTTAAAAGTGAAGTAATCGGCTTGTCCTTTCTGGGCAGATATCTGCCCAAATATAGGAAGAGACATAATTGACAAAACTGCTAACTTTTTCATATTGTGTTTAATTTGTTTGATGAAACTTTATGTTAATGGTTACTGTTATCTCGCATTTTCGAGCACTGTCTTAATCATCTCCTCTGTGTAAATGGATGTTGCTCCCCACAGATCGGAAGAGCACACGTCTGAACTCCAGTCACCGAATACGATC
>CALBTS010000093.1 GCA_937968035.1 uncultured Methanomethylovorans sp. | reverse complement strand
TTGTTGTTGTTTTTGTTTTCATGTATATTGGTCAAATCATTTTAAGTATTAACAGCAGACAAAACGAATACAGGGCAGATAAATTTGCCGTAGATTCTGGTTATCAGCAAAATATTATAGAAGTATTGTACTTCTTAGAAAAACTCCATATGACGCAAAAAATGAGCTTAAAAGACCGACTTGTTAACAGTCATCCTCATACAGCAGACAGGATTAGAAATTTAGAAATTTCAGGTTAGAATTTTAAAGTCTTAATTTTATAATATCGTGCATAAGATACGTCTATCAATAACTAATTGACCAATATAATAAGAATGCTATAAAATGCCCAAAATTCGCTGTATTTTATATTGACCAATGACTTTTTCTGCGCTATAATATTCTTGTATCTATATCTCGAAAGGAGACTACTTATGGATTTTAAGAGACTTGAATATGACTTCAAGCAAAACATCTTCAGAAATGAAGATGACGTTAAAATACACTTCCACTCTGATATTGTTAAGCCTATTTTGAAAGAGCTTAATCCTACAATGGCTGGACAATACCGTAGCGAAGATGTGCTGCTGCCTGGTGGTCGTACAGATGCCACATTTCAAAATATATCATTTGAGTTAAAAAAAGAAGGCCGCTTTTCAAACGATAGTGGTGTTTTAGAGGCGCTATATGGGCGTGATGATAGAGACCATGGCCTTTATGATTATATCATTAGTAATTCAGGTGTTAAGGAATCGGATAGTGAAGATATTGTTATCAAGAAAATTTCGGCGGGTATCGGCGTTGGTTTTGATGGAAAAAGTTTTATCTTTGCACGTTTCGTGCCGTCTACTCAAAAGAACCATCTTAATACGGGAAAAGTTTCAAGTAAAATTGGTATTCCTTTAAACTTGGCTTTCTTTTATGAAAAAAAAGATTTTCAGTCTGGCCTTAAGCGTTTAGCACTTCTTTTAAAGCAACAGGAAAAGCGAGCGTTAACAAAGCAAAATGTATTATCCGTTATCAATACCAAAAGTGAATTTGTACGTCAGAGCATTCTTGATACTTACAAAGAAATCGACTTTAATCTTCACAATTATGATGGTAGTAATCGTGTTCGTACTTTATTCGGAGAATGGGATCGTGTCTTCGGCATTATGTATGGCGACGATGCTGAAGCCACCGATTTTACAGAGGTTTCTTCGAAAATTAGAGAAGCATATGGAATTGATGAGGACTTTTCCATAGATAGCAAAATGTATTTGTTTGCAATGCAGACATTCTTTAATATTTTTTTGAAACTTCTGATTTACTCATTTTTATCTCAATTAGTTAATCCTGCCTTTACTGTAAAGCAAGAGCTTTCAAAGGCTGAGATTGATAGGTTGTTTGACGGTACTAATGATACAAGCACAAATTTGGTAAACAACTTCTTCGAAACGCATTTTATGGAATGGTTCACTTATACTTGTAGCGGATTTGAAGCAAAAATTGTCAACCAGACCTTAAAAGAAATTGATAAATTTGATTTAAGTACGTTTGTGTTAAAACCAGAGGATGTACAAGATATACTTCAAGAAGTATATATGGAACTGATTCCTGCAGAAATGAGACACCTTATGGGTGAATATTTTTCCCCTGACTGGATTGTTGAACACACATTAGATATGGCCGGTTATGATGGCAATATTGAAAGAACCTTAATTGACCCCTGTGCAGGCTCTGGCCCATTTTTAACACAGGCAATTAAAAGGATTATCGCAAAGCATAACGGCACACTAACAAAAGGGGATATTTGTAAGATTACAAGTAACATTGTCGGTTTTGATATTAATCCAATTTCTGTTGTCGCTGCAAAGGCAAATTATATTCTCATCATCTTCTCTGCGTTTTTTGATAACTGTAATGAGGACTTTGGTGAACCTGTAAACATACCGATGTTTATTGCTGATTCCATTTTGTCACCTGTTGTTTATACTGAAGAAAATGGTAATACGCTTAAATTAAGCACTTCGGTTGGTGAACTTGAATTGCCAAAATTCGAGAATTTCAGCAAGGGCAACGAGTTTTTGACTCAGCTTAGCTATTTTATTCACGAAAAACCTAACTATGAAGTTTTCAAAAATTACGTCCTTTCAAAGGGATTTATAAACAAAGCTGATGAGCCTGTTGTTAAAAAATTATTTGACAGATTATATGTTTTGCACAGAAGTGGGAAAGACTCATTTTGGCCGATTATTCTTAGAAATAGCTTCGCTCCGACTATGATAGGAAATAAATTTGATTTTGTTGTTGGTAACCCTCCTTGGATCGCTTGGAAATCCATGAGCAAAAGCTATAGAGAAGGGACTCTTGCCATATGGCAAAGTTACGGAATCTTTGAAAAGAATGCTTATGATAAGAAGACCACACATGATGATTTTGGCATGGCAGTCACATATGTTGCAATAGACCAATACCTTAAAAATAGTGGAACAATGGTATTTCTGTTGCCTGCATCATTCCTAAAATCAACCAAAGGCGGCGAAGGCTTTAGAAAACTCGAAATAATTCGTAATGGTCAAAATGTTCCGTTCAGTATAATAAGAGATCGGAAGAGCGTCGTGTAGGGAAAGAGTGTAGATCTCGGTGGT
>CALBTS010000092.1 GCA_937968035.1 uncultured Methanomethylovorans sp. | reverse complement strand
AGATCGTATTCGGTGACTGGAGTTCAGACGTGTGCTCTTCCGATCTAACTGGACATGCCGATGGTATGGTAAGGTTTTATGATGAAAATACCTTGCTGGTCAATAAGTTCGTTCAAGAAACTGATTCGTGGCAAAAGAAGCTGACAAATGCATTGGACAAAACGAGGCTTAAAATAGTGGATTTCCCTTATCTCCACTCAGATGAAAAGTTCGAAGGTGAATGGACAGCCAAAGGTTGCTACATCAATTATGCTCAGATAGGCAACCTGATAATCTTTCCCCAGTTCAAAATAAATGAAGACGGAAAAGCACTGAGGAAAATAAAGGAACTGTATCCTGAGCCAGCATATCATGTAGAACCGATAAACGCAACTGAGGTAGCTAAGGAAGGCGGGGTTTTGAACTGTCTCACATGGAATATCTATAAGCCGATAATTAATAATGCGATAGATTATCTCATACCAGTATACGGTGATGAAAATTCAATGTTAATTATTCATCGGGATGATGTAGCCGCAAAAAATGATGCCCTTTGCGTTAGGTTATTCCCAAGAAAGGGGGAAATCGGAAAAGCGTGGAGCATACAAAAGATGTTAAACCATATAAGTCCTATTGATGCAATTCTTAAAGAGCACATTAATGAGGCAAGAACCATCCTTGCAAAGTATTACACTCCAGAACAACTTTCAGATATGCTGGAATCCTTGTTGACTCCTACCAAGAATGCCATGATTGAATTAAAGGAGATTCCCCCAAGGTTGAAGAATTACAAACCGAAAAATTGATTATGAATTGCAGGTCATTTTTGTCGTAACCTTTTAAATGATTTCAAATGTTGCAGAAATTAATTAATGATTCTTCGAAAGAATCATATTCAGTAAATAGGTGTCGAATTCACCAAGGCTGGTGGAGGGAGTTTGTACTGGGTGAGCAAGAAGGAAAGTATCGGGATAAAAAGAATAAAAAATGGAAAACTGCCACTAACAGAATAAATAACGGTGTTACAACAGGGAAAAACTTCTTGACTGACAAAATAAAAGAAGTTGTTGCTGACGCTGTAATAAAGCAAAATGAATCTGGAAAAGGCAAGATTGATGAAGACCGTCTGTATAACAACTTGCTTTCCAGCCAACCTTTGGCTTTTAATTTTTTCGGCTTCTTTAAATCCAATCATGATATTGCATTGCCATTTTTGCAGATAATAAGACCTGATATAACAGAAATATTAGATGTTGTCTTTGAATTTGCTCCA
>CALBTS010000091.1 GCA_937968035.1 uncultured Methanomethylovorans sp. | reverse complement strand
GGTTGACAGAAATCATGTACCCGCCAGTTGAATATCCTTTTAGTTCATAGGCATTATTGACGATCTCCCATCCGGAGGAATGGTCAGAGAAATCATCCTCAAACAAGACCTGACCGGATTCTTTTCCAGGTAATAGGTCCTGGCTTATTTTGCCATCATGGAAGGCAGAACAGCCTGTGACAGTCAGAGTTAACAGAAATATCAGAATGAAAAGTTTGTTTTGAAAGGTCATAACTACGATTGTAATATGAAATCCCCGCTATGCCGTGTGCGAAATGGTTTTGAACCTGCAAAAGCAGGAGTTGGTTCTTCCTCCAAGATCGGTCTTGACTTGCGTCTATCACGTCACCTGGTGTGAGATCAAACCATTTATGTTGGTGTTGGTACAAAACTGTATTGCCGCATCACAAACACAGCAGGGTAAGTAAAATATACCATAAAAAGGTAAGCACATTTTTGAAAGTTCTATACATTGTGAGACCACATGAAAAAGAGACTCTTTGTTGCCATCAAGCTAAGCCAATCGACTCTTAATACACTGATTTCCTTCCAAAAGGAACTTAAGCAGCAACTGCCATTCAAGGGAATCCGCTGGGTTGATCCCGCCCTATTCCATCTGACACTTCAATTCATTGGAGATACCGATGTAAACCAGATTTCTCCCCTGAATTCAAGCCTGGAATGTGCAGCAAGAAACGTCAAACCCTTTGACCTGACGTTTGAGGGAAGCGGTTTTTTTGGTTCCAGGATGGCCGTTCGTACGATTTGGGCAGGCACCAAACCTTCAACTGAATTACATCAGCTTTTCACCCAGGTGATTGAATCCACAGGTTTTTTGAGACTGGAACAACAAGCACGTTTCTCCCCCCATCTCACGCTTGCCAGAGTATCCGATTGGGTGAGCAAGGAAGAGAATGTTCTGATCGCAAAGAATCTGTCATTACAAGAATCACAAACTTTTGGTATCACCCAAGTGGCTTCATTTGAATTGATCGAGAGCTCTCTGACCCCCTCTGGACCGGTGTACAAATCTGTTCACATTTTTCAGTTGCGGTAAAATAACAAAAAAGAATCGAGGTGTTCTACTGGAACCTATTGTTATAGCCCGAGAAATTGTCAACATACTTGAAGAGAAATTTGCTGAAGAGATTCTGCTATTGGATCTAAAAGGCATCTCCGATTTTACAGATTGTTTTGTCATTGCCACTGGCAGCAGCGAACGGCTTCTGGATAGCCTGGCAACTTTCGTTAAAGAAGAAATCAAAAAACAGCATGGATACAACGCTTCGGTTGAAGGAAGCGGTCAGACAGGCTGGGTGATACTCGACTTCGGTTATGTGGTCGTGCATCTCTTCTCATCTGAATTGAGAGAATATTATGATCTGGAAAGTCTCTGGCAGAACGCAAAGATAGTACTTAGCGTGCAATAATATCGAAGATTTAATGCAAAAAAACCTCTTATTAGAGAGGTTTTTTGTTTAACAGTTTGTAAAACGTCGCCAGGTAATTTCCGCCAGCCAATCCAAGAATGAACTGATTTATTAATTACTTACAGAATATCTCTGAGAATTTCCTCTGCATGGTCCTGCGGTTTGACTTGTTCGTAAGCCTTTAGAACTCTGCCTTCTTCGTCGATAACATACGTAACCCGAAGCACGCCCATATAATCCTTGCCCATGTATTTTTTTGGACCCCAGGCTTCGTAGGCTTTGATCAATTCCGTGTCAGTATCTGAAAGCAAAGGGAAAGGTAATGAATACTTTTCCTGGAATTTCGCGTGAGATGCGACGCTATCCTTGCTGACACCTAAGACGACCAGGCCGTTCTTGCGATAATCTCCGAAACTATCTCTGAAACTGCATGCTTCCTTGGTGCAGCCAGGCGTATCATCCTTGGGATAAAAGTAGAGAACTACTTTTTTACCACGGTAATCTGACAACTTATGGGCAACTTTTTCTTGATCGGGCAGCTCGAAATCAGGAGCTAAAACGCCTTCTTTTAACATAGATCCTCCTTAGAATAGTGGGTAGACTAACAAATAGCACACTGCAAAATAGTGCAGAAAAGCAGTAATTTTGATGACCTGCCATTGAGGTTTCAACCCTCTTGCCAGATCGGAAGAGCACACGTCTGAACTCCAGTCACCGAATACGATCT
>CALBTS010000090.1 GCA_937968035.1 uncultured Methanomethylovorans sp. | reverse complement strand
CCACCGAGATCTACACTCTTTCCCTACACGACGCTCTTCCGATCTCTTGAAAATTATCACTATTAATTATAAGTCCGTCTGCTTCTTTTTCTAGATCAATCTTGTGTGACAATGCACTAATTAATAAATTTTTAAATGTTTTGTTAAAATATTTAGTGTCAATAGGTAACTTTTTCTAGCTATGTAGGTCAGCCTTAAGAGCGTCAACAGAAAGGTTTTTAGGTATATTTCCTTCACCAAAGAGATCTTCCCATTCAGCTACCTGTCTCTCATTTTTAATGACTTCTTCCAAGATCGGGCGATACAATTTTTCATCGTTGTTTAAGTATTCAACCAGCCGGTCAATTGTAATCACCCATTCGGTACTGAGAACAAATTTTTTCTTTTCCCAAAGTTTCTTCTGAAAATCCTCAATCTGATGCACAAAATCAATTATCGTATCGGCGATTGACTTAAAAACTTTGATTGTTTTAAGATTGTGTTTCAGCCTGTTGAAGTGTTCTTCCGCATCAGTAACGTAAAGGTCGTCAACATTCACAAGTTCACTTTTAATATAAAAATCGAGCTCACGCTCAAGGAATGCTTTCAGGTTTTTGTGAATGAAAAAATCATACTTGTTTTTACGGGTGTAATGATGAAGCTTCTTCAGCAGAAGAGGTTTCCCCTCTTGTTCCTTCCACAGATTTGCAAAAAGCGGATTAGCACTGAATTCCTTTTTCAGAAATTCAAAGGAAATTTCATCAAGCGTATCCTGCTTATTATTCCCTTTTATTTTAACCTTCTCTGAATCATCCAATGGCCTGTATTCAAAATAGAAAGTCACTTCGTGATCGCCGATTTCTGGCTGTTTATTAGCAAGAATGAAGTTCAGTTCCTCATCATTTTCCTTAATTTCAGGAGGTTTTCCTGCAAGCATGAAAAAATTGGGTTCATCAGCCTTTACATTGCCCTGTTCAATCTGAGCGTTGTGTAACTTAAAATGCACTGTAAGTGTTCCTGTATGTGTACTTACCCTGAAAGCATAATGCTGAAAGGTTTCTGATGATTTAATGTAATACTGATCGTGGTTGGCCCAGTAAAAATGTGTCTCTTCGCCATTGTAAGGAACAACATATTTTTCATTCTTGCCGAATCTCCGCTTGCTTATGAAATCACCTTTGTCATAGTATCGTGAAAAGAACTGTGTCAGGTGGTTATAAATCAGGTTTTCCGTCTCTTTTGAAACCTTTACATCTTTTGACTTAGCAGATAATTCCTGATACAATCTGAACTTGTCAGGATATATTTTTTCAAGAGTAGTTTTATCTGAATCTGTTGCTGCCAACCAGCCCTTAATTACATCGTCTTTTTCAAGCTCCTTTAATTGAAGGCCAATACTTTTAGTCTCATCATCAGATATTGTCTTAAGTTGCTCCTTTACTTTTTCAACTAAAAGCTTGTCAATAAAGTTGCGGATCTCTATTCTTTTGTAATGCATGATCTTATATATGCCAAAATCGAGATCCTGTGTTTCAAACTGAAATATCTCATTAAGAAATGATTTCAGCTGGTCAAGAGGTGAAAGAGTATCTGCCATTAGTTTTTCCTTGAATTTAGTTCAACCAATAAATCCTTTACTTCAACTTCAAGAATTTTTGCAATTTCATAAAGCACTTCAAGCCTGGGTTGCTGCCTGTTTTGAACGTAACCATTCACCATGTTATAGCTTTTGCCCAGCTTTTCAGCGAGCCATTTTTGCTTGATCCCCTTTTCTTTGAGGACTTGCTTTATACGATTCATCGTAAAAAGTTTTATGCAGCAATTTAGTCAAAATGTCAAATATCTCGATTTTTAATATAAAAAATGTAAGATAACCTGTTATAAATCCTTTAAAATTATGTTTACCTTTGATTATTACCCTGTTATTGAAAGTAATAGACGAAGGACGGTACGCAATAATGAGAAACCTGCCAAATATCGGAATATCCAAGTTGCTCAAAATAATATAAAGCCTATTAACCTATTTTATGCCTAATCAATACATATTTGACATACCGATATACCTGAAAACAAAGGATGATTTTGATGCGGAAATAGAAACACTCGTAGTGGAACGCATTAAAGAGATAATTTCATATGATCCTGAACGAAGACCACTAAGCCACGAAGTCATACAAAGGGTACGTCATTCAATAATTGCTGACTTTGGCGGTACCTGGCAGTTCAATCAAATTGTAGGATGGCTTCGGCTCTTTGTTGAGGGGAATACAGTCGGTTGTCACCTATGGTGGGTAGATAAGCGTATAAACAGAAGAATGCGCAATAAACGTTTCTACTTGCAATCCCCTAGTGATATCCTTCATGCAAGGTTTACAAAAGAATCATCGAAGAAGATTTACGAGAAATTACTTCTACGTTTAAAAAAACTGTCTGAAGGGTCTACCTACAAGAACCGCTATCTTGATCTGGATGTGTTTCAACGGATTGGACCACTCATTGATTGGCGCAAGCTACTGTATCCACATGCTAACCAGCAATAATCTGAATATTAAGGTACTTTGGACTTCTCGCTTAAAATTTTTTCATAAGAAAATTTCCCAATACTCAAGAAATATTATATTTGCCTGTAAATGAGGCATATATAATATAAATGAGTCTCGCAAAATCCAAAACGGTTTGTTCAGGCATAGAATGGAATTCTATGCTCGGATTATTAGTCCGCTTAAAAAAGGATAATAAGATCATACCTTACCTCCTTATTGGTACTGGGTCATATCTTGGCCTCAGGGCTAAGGACCTTTTGAATATCAGGTGGATTGATATACTTGGCAAAGATGAAATTACTATCACTGAAAGCAAAACTGGGAAAGTAAGGAGCATAACCGTTAATGAATCCCTGAAAGAAGTTCTTAAGTATTCATCCACCAAATTGTCATTAACAGGCCGGTTCAAAATTGAAAATTACCTTTTTGCCAACCAAAAAGGTCAGAAATTTACTATCCAGTATGCAAACAGGCTTCTAAAAAGCACCCTGAAAACATATGGGATAAAAACTCAAAATGCCTCAACCCACACTTTACGTAAAACATTCGGAAAACGGGTGTGGGAGATGGATGGCCAGAGTGAACGAAGCCTGGTATATCTGTCTCAGATCTTCAACCACTCAAATGTGGGCATAACAAGAAGATACATCGGCATTGTTCAGGAAGACATAAGGAACATTTATTTGAATCTATAAGCAGAATAAGTTA
>CALBTS010000089.1 GCA_937968035.1 uncultured Methanomethylovorans sp. | reverse complement strand
TCTGGTCACATAGTCCATTATAGCCGCCTTCGAGTTTTGCGATGCGATGGATAAGCTCATCGTGTTTGTATTCAATTGCGGCAAGTGTTCTTTTCAACAATGTATTTTCTTGTCGCAGCTCGGCGACCTTTTCTTGAAGTTGCGGGATATCGTAGGCGGTCATTCAATCATCCACCCGTAACAGTGCTCTTGCCTCGGTAGGTGACAGTACACGCAATCCACAGCAATCCCGCTCAACGTCCCACATGGCGCAATCTTCGCCCGCACAGGAAACATAATCACCAGTTTCAATAGTTCCAACAGTCATAATTGGGCAAATCATTCTATCTCACCCCACTGTTCAGCCATTGCCTGCGCTATTCCTGTATATGTTCTCGATCTTTCCTTCCACCTGTTCTCAGATGGTGGCATGGTGTGAATCCGGTTTTCTCTACCGTCCACAATATGAGTAGGTTCGAGTGGTGGCAATCCTTTCAACCACAAGCACGTTGTTTTTGTTTCACCGTGTCCAAATTGCCAGGGTTGTATAATCTGATCCGGTTTTGATATCCGTGTACTGATAATGGATACCGGATTCTCGATACAGGTTTTCTCAATAGGTACGTGCATCAAATCCCATACAAATTTGAGAGCCTCTTCCTGCGCCTCTTTCTTGTCTTTGAACCATCTTACACCGGATACTGCCAGGTGCGTACACGGTGGATGGAATATACCGATATCCCAATTCTCATCAACAACATCCAGAACATTGCCCTGTATGTGCCATTCTGGATTACCCTCTGTTGGCAGGATATCACACGAATATGCCTCGTGGCCGAGGTTTCTGAATGCCCGTGTGACTACCTGTGAAAACTCACATCCTACCAAAATTCTCATTCGATCTCACCTGCCGCAAGTTTCCTATCCCACTCTCTCTGTTCTTCAATCTCAGGACCCCAGTCATCATACATGAGGTCATATTTTTCAATCAACTGATTCAACATGGATTTTTCAATCTGCCTCATCAAAAATTCCTCCAGTCAGTCAGCCCGCGTTCGTAGTTGATCCTCATCTCCTGTTCTTCCTGCTTCATGATTTTGATGCATTCATCACATTCACCACAGGTACATGATTTCATTTTCTTACACTCTCCAGACCTCTTCTGATCATATCTCTTACAGTTTCCGCATGATTAGCATATAATCCTTTTTGTACAAGATCGTCCAGTTCTTTTCTCATAGAATCTGGAACTCTTGTTGTCATGTTTCGCATACTTACCAGTACGTTGTGTTAATATATATGTATTGCGATTGCATAGCAAGTGCATGGCAAGTTATATATACTTGAGTACCATACAGTATATTGTTCAAAAGTGGAGTGATTTTATGACTAACATAAATGTAAAGAGGGTATCGAAGGATAAGCTAGATTCTGAAATTGAAGACAAGATAGTAGAAGGCTGGAAACTTATCAGCCGCAGTGACAATATAGCTATCATGAAGAAGCCAGGCAAGTGGGGTAACTTCTGGGTACATGCAATTATCCTCACGTTCACCTGGTGGACACTGGGGCTATGCAATGCGGTGTATGCATATTACACGACGGGGAAGACTAAGGCTGAACTTCATATAAAGGTGGAGTAAGGTGGGACTATTCTTAGGTAAATAGATTTTGCAAATGGTGATGTAAATCATTTCCTTAAGCATTTGGCCGGTGCTCTGGCCATTTAATTCTTTTATGTGGTGATAATATGACATGTGACCAATGCCACGCGCTTAAATTATTGAATGATATATTGACTGTGGAAAATGAAAGACTGAAAAAACAAGTTGCTTTTTATAAACAGATTGCACCGAATGATTTCAAGATATCTAAAATAGTATCTAAGAAATAACCAAGTGCAAAACTATAAATACTATGCACGCGTATTATTAATTATAGCAACGTAAAAGGTGACCAGTATGAATTACAAAGAACCAAGAGAAGTAACTGATGCAAAGAAGAAGGTAATGGAAGCATACGAAAATCTGTATTACAAACTGACGGAACTCGAACAAGCGTACTTGCATGAAGGACACCACGAATTATCCGCAAAAAATGTATTCGAACAGCGCAAGTATGCTGTAGGAAATGCCAAAAAATACGGCCTGAAAGTACGTGAAGTTCCACTGGTTTTCGATGAAAGGCAGAAAGTGTATGTAGATGCATAACCTTTCTTTATATTTTCGAGGTTACAATCATGGTATATCGCAAAACCCCCCACATCCCCGAACGCACCATAATAGGCTTGCGTGATCTGATAGAAAAAGGATGGACCGATGCTCAAATAGCAGATTATTATCAGGTTGATAGAAGTACGATAAATCGAAGACGTAATAAATTAAGTTAATGTGCATAACTTTATATACTATGCACACGTATAGTATATTGTCGAAAGACAAAAGGTGATTAAGATGATAACTGTTTACC
>CALBTS010000088.1 GCA_937968035.1 uncultured Methanomethylovorans sp. | reverse complement strand
GGCGACCACCGAGATGTACACTCTTTCCCTACACGACGCTCTTCCGATCTTTGCCCTTTGGGTTTCGGCTTTTCTAACAGTTTTCGCTCATAACATTCTGTATCTAATTACAACACCAGAATATTACCAAGCAGAGCAGGTAATTATTTTCCTTGTGCCTGCAATTTTGCTGTCTCAGATGTACATCTTTGCACCAGGGATAGCTATTGCAAAAAAAACCCATCTATTCCTTTGGATTAATCTTGGTGGGGCGGTTGTCAACACAATTTTGAACTGGTGGCTCATACCGATATTAGGAATAAAAGGAGCAGCGCTAGCCACCTTTTTAGGATATCTGTTCGTGTTTACCATGTATATGCAATGCAGCCAAAAATTGTACCATATACCTCATGAGTGGCATCGTATCGGATTGGCTGCAGTCATAACCAGCCTCGTTGTGATTACCATAACATTGCTTAATCTTGGAGGACTGGCCCGTTACGGTTTGGCTTTCGCAGGACTGCTCGTAGTTGGCTTTACAATATTTCTAACAGGGCTCATTCGTAAGACAGAACTTTTGGCGTTAGGCCGTTTTGTTTTTGATCAGTTTGCACAGAAACCTAAAAACGGTTCTTCGTCGAATTGAGTGGGCAGATTCGAAAACATCAGAGAAACACTTTATCAGTCAGTTGAAGCAGCACTTTCTACTGCTATGGAGACAAACTGAATGTGTGGTATTGCCGGTATAATTTCTGCTTCTCCAATATTGCCACCCTATTGTTCGGCCATGAACAATACTCTGCGGCATAGAGGGCCTGATGATGAAGGATTTGTCCTGATATCTGAGGATACGGCTGTTCCTTTTGGTGGAAAAGATACTGATGCATCGTCATACCGTCTTGATTTCCCCTACAGCCCTGAGCTTGAAATCGGGGCAGCAGATCAACCGGATTGTTTTCTTGCACTTGGTCATCGGCGACTTTCGATTGTGGATCTTTCACCTCTGGGACACCAGCCAATGTGTTATGCAGACCGCTACTGGATTGTCTACAATGGGGAGATATATAACCATCTGGAGCTGAGGACTGAACTGGAAAAGGCAGGTTACAGATTCCGTTCCCATTCAGACACCGAGGTAATTCTTGCCGCTTATGACTACTGGGGAGAAGCCTGTTTATCCCGTTTTAACGGAATGTGGGCCTTTGCTCTGTATGACAGTCTAAAACAGACCCTGTTTCTAGCGCGGGATCGTTTTGGGGTTAAGCCCTTGTATTACTGGGTGTCTTCTGAAGGATTTCTTGCTTTTGCCTCTGAAATAAAGGCATTTACCGTACTGCCCACCTGGAAACCAAAGGTAAACGGGCAGCGGGCCTATGACTTTTTGGTCTGGAATCTGCTTGACCATACTGACGAAACCATGTTTGCCGGAGTCTTCCAGCTACAGGGAGGCCACTGTGTACTGTTAGAAACAGATGCGGTAGCTCGCCAACGTATGACGAAACAGGCTGGAGCAAGACTTAGCGGTGTCAGAAAATGGTATAATCTGGATGGCCAGGTATTTTCAGGCAGTTTGCTTGAAGCCTCAAAACAGTTTCATGGTTTACTTGACGAATCAGTGCAGTTACGTTTGCGTGCCGATGTGCCGGTGGGCTCCTGTCTTTCTGGTGGTCTGGATTCATCATCAATCGTCTGTCTGGCAAATCAGCACCTTAGGCAGCAAAATGCCAGTGAGAACCAGAAAACCTTTTCTGCATGCGCTAGCGTAAAACGTTTTGATGAGCGGGATTTTATTGAAAGCGTTGTTGAGTATACCGGGGTTGAGGCCCATTACACCTACCCTGAAATGGATGGCTTGTTTCCTTTGCTGGATGAAATTACCTGGCATCAGGATGAGCCATTCGGCTCTACCAGTATTTATGCCCAATGGTCGGTATTTAAGCTTGCCTCAGAGAATAACGTAAAGGTAATGCTGGATGGCCAGGGGGCTGACGAACAGCTGGCCGGCTATCATAGTTTCTTTGGGCCACTACTGGGAGGCCTTTTCAGGCGTGGCAATTGGCTAGAGCTATTGAAGGAATTCGAAGCAATTCATCAGCTTCATGGTTACTCATACAGTTACCTGGCACAGCGACTTATTGCAAATTTGCTGCCTTTCTTGAGACTTAAGGCTGCTGCACTGGTCCGTACACCTGCAGATTCCATCAGCTGGTTGGATCATGAACGGCTTGGAGCGAAACTGATAGATGGTTATGCAGAACTTGCTACTGGTAATGATATAAATTCGACATCGTGCGATCAGTTGACTTCCACAAATTTGCCAATGTTACTGCACTGGGAAGACCGGGACTCTATGGCTCACTCCATTGAGTCCAGAGTGCCATTTCTTGATTATCGTCTAGTGGAATTTGTTCTTGGGCTTCCTGATCAGTACAAACTTTCAGGAGGGATCACCAAAAGGGTAATGCGGGAGGGGATGCGTGATATATTGCCTGAAGTAATCCGTACCCGTATGGACAAACTCGGCTTTGTTACGCCGGAAGAGGTTTGGCTAAGAGAAACAGGAACGGCCCAGTTTGAACATCTGACAAGACATGTGATTGAGCAGTCAAACGGCATCATAAAGCCTGAAGTGATGGTTATTTTTAAGCAGATGGTAAATGGCGAGCGTCCCTTCAACTTCTTTATCTGGCGAATTATCTCCTTTGGCAGTTGGTTGAAGCGATTCCAGGTTGCTTGCTAAGTTATGTTATTGACGAAGTAAACGCTTAAGCTGGAAGGGATTTGATCTTTATGTCGCACACTGTTCATATCTGCATACTAACCACAGCCCATCCCTTGGATGATGTGCGGGTAAACAACAAGTTTGCCCAATCCTTTCGGGATGAGGGTTTTAAAGTGACGTGGGTAGGCCCTGATTATGCCTATTTTGACCACGATAATTACAACAGATACGGGGTTAATTATCAGCTATATCCGCAAGCATCCAGCAGATTAGGACGTATTTTCAGTCATAGGGCTGCTTATGCAGCAGGATTGCAGGTTGAAGATGTAGATATATATTACTCACCTGAACCTGATTCAGCTGAAGATCGGAAGAGCGTCGTGTAGGGAAAGAGTGTAGATCTCGGTGGAGGCCGTAT
>CALBTS010000087.1 GCA_937968035.1 uncultured Methanomethylovorans sp. | reverse complement strand
ATATCAGGCTGAGTATCTTTCAAGAACGCCGTTAGATGTACTATATCCACTGCATACTGACGGTCATAGTCCTGCCACCTGCCAAGTTTCCACCCGGTACCACCATAGAGTGCACTGGCATCGTAGATCCTGTCAGCAGGTACTGTGGCAGCATTTCCTGTCATCGTAGTTACAATGAGGCTTTCAAGACCCTTTTCAGTGGTATCGGTGGTCATGTTTCTTCGTCCCCGGATACATCTTCCAATTCATTCTCCACATTATCCCCATCCTCTAAGGTTTCATCCTCAAGCACTTCCGGCTCCTCCACCTCTTCCGGCAGGTTCGCTGCTGCTTCCCTCACATCCAGCTTCCCGGTCACAACATCGGCAATAAGACGAGTACGGTATTCGCGCAGGAGAGAGATTTCTTTGTAAATTGCAGTGACAATCATGTCGATCTTTTTACTCGTTTCATGGATTAACTCTTCAATCTGATGTTGTTCTTCTATTGAAGGAAGTGGTAAAAGTAGTCTAGCTACCATTCCTGAATTTAGATTGTCCATTGTGGCACCAATCGACGAAAGGCTCAAAGAGTCTTTTACACCCTGTGATGACAACAACTGCAACAAATAAGAGGAGTTATACAAAGAAGGCTTACAGCAAATTCGAAGACTACCGGTACCACATATCCATCCTTCTTCAACTGAAGTTACAAGGGCACAACGACCTAGTTCCCCTCTTCTAGCTGCTACAATATCACCTGATTGAATCTTATGACGTTGAAGACTTTCTGATTTTTCAGGTGTAATTGAAATGGACTTATCTGGCACAATTCTACCATTTTTCATATGAGAAGGATTAATTACTGGAATTCCATCGTCTATATACTCATATGAGTGAAGTTGACTGCCAAATGGACCTGTTTGTATTAGTGCAGAAGCAGATCCAAGCGAAATAATACTCCAATGCTCCGGCACATCTCCCAGCCATTCCACACCCGATGGCTTCAGCTTCACATTCGGGTCCAGCCCGCGAGTGACAGCGCGGTGGATGATGGCTTGCTTCTGCTCTTCAAGCAGCTTGATCAGCTTCTGCTTGGCATGAATGTAGCGCCGGATGCGCCGGTCCATGTAATCGAGATAGCGGACGATGGCGGATAGTTCAGGTAGAGATGGGATAATGATGGGCATGTCCAAGAAAGCCGGATCAGATAACTGTAGTCTTGATAACCAAACACCTTTGGAACGCGTTTGTAATTCCCATTTGTAAACTGCTGATCGAAGTAAATAATTAAAATAGTATGAATAAGAGTTGAACTTTTGTCTTGGTCGATACACGCTGTATGCTGAACTGATCAAACCGTGATGCTTTGAAAATCCCAACCCTTGCATCCATGCCCAAAGGCTATTGATGACTAAATCACCCGGCCAACACAATTTATGCCCGATGTAAGATTCCGCTTTGAACATAGTTACTGTTTTCTGACTACGTGGAACAACACCATCGTTAGATGAAACCGTGAGAAGCTCTTCTTCTCCAGTTTCTGATCTGATATCTATAACATGAAAAACATTCTTTCCACGTAAAATATCCCAATGTTCCGGCACCTGCCCCAGCCACGGAACACCAGAGTCCATGTACGCAGGATAAGGCTTAAGATCATGGATCATTAACCCACCTCTGCATCCTGGATGGACTTAAGAGTCTGTCCTTCGGAAGTCTTCCACTTTGTACGACCGTTTGCCGACCTTCCTAGAAGTACACCTGCTGCAGTCGACGGGGAGTTAAAGGCATAGTCCTGTGTCATTTCATAGTATTGACCTTTATCAACGAAAACACCCTGTTCTACCAAGGAGCGGCGCATATCAATAAGGTAACCATGAATAGATTTTGTTTCACTTTTTGCTGCTTGGGAACCTGCTCGCACAACAAAACCTTTAGTCGCTTCATATCCACTGGCCTTTACACCTTTGCCATTTAGCACGAATTCGTGAGTCGTTTGCGTAGGTATAGGAGCTTCATCAAAAAAACCATATCCAAGTATCGGTAAGCATAGCAAAACATCTGCAAGGAAACCTTCTGCTTCAGCCGTATCTCCTTCTGAGAGAGAAGGCGCCTGTGGTGTGTTGCCATTGTCAAGCACACATCTTTTAGCTGCTTTTGCCAAATCAATAAGTCGATATTCCAGAAACTGTATATGTGCTTTATTCAGATTTTGGTCTTTGCTAGTGAAAACAACTACATGAGTCCAAAAATCCTTATTTTTTGCATGTTGATCTAGCCTTGGACCAACTGGATCACCTTCACCTACATAGATACGGGACAACTGGGAGGTCTTATTTGGTCCTATTAAAATATAGACACCTGTTCTTGCAAGTTCAGATCTAGAACGAGTTTCACTAAAAAGTGACCTTGGGACCACCAGACCACAGCCAGTCCAATTAGACTTTTCTACTGTCTTGACACCATTCGGATCTCCTCCTGGGAGAAAGAGACGTACCATAAATGCCCGTGGACTTTCTGAAAGAGTAACTTTTTCAGCCATCATACATCTCCCCCGATGATCTCCTGCAGCAACCCATCTGTTTCCTTTTCCAGCGCCAGGATATCTGCCCGGATCTCTTCCAGTGACCGCATAGGCTGAGGCTTGTAGAAATAACGAGTAAAGCTGATCTCATATCCTACCTTGACGCTGGACTCGTCTATCCACGCATCTG
>CALBTS010000086.1 GCA_937968035.1 uncultured Methanomethylovorans sp. | reverse complement strand
CATACGAGATCGTATTCGGTGACTGGAGTTCAGACGTGTACTCTTCCGATCTAAAAAGAAATATTATGAGATACTGCAAAAAGTTCAGCATAGTTCTGGTGATATCACAGACTGGTTGGACTGGTTTTTAAATTGCCTGTATCGGGCATTAGAAAGTACAGACGTAACTTTGAAACGGGTTCTTAAAAAAGCAGATTTTTGGGACAGAAACAAGGAAACGATTTTAAACAGCAGGCAAAGATTGATTCTAAACAAATTGTTTGATGGATTTGAGGGTAAGCTACAATCATCAAAGTGGGCAAAAATAACTAAATGCTCAGCAGATACAGCATTACGAGATATTAAAAATTTGATTGAGAAAGGAATCTTAAAACAAGAAGAATCAGGCGGGCGGAGTACAAATTACGAATTGGCAGACGAATGGAGAATGCTCTAGCCACTACACGAGGTAAAAAATGCCGGGAAGGTAGGTTATTCAAGGTTTGTAACCCGCTTCAATTTTTCGTGTACATTGATAGGAAATCGCCCGCAATCCCATACTGGCCATATTGTCAACCGTTAACAGAATGCCAAAACGACAGTCCGCATAGCAAAACAACGACCAAAAATGGACTCGACATACATACATTATCGCTCAGGCGGACAGACTTTCAATCTGACCGTGTTTTGCTGTTGGGACAGGTGACAGAAAAGAAAGAAAAAGCCCACCCTTCGCATTTTTTAAAAATTATATCTAATTGCATATAGAAACAGGTTTAAAAACATTTTTATACGCAAATGCATATAGTATTGCAATTATTACTATTTTTGTATGCAAATACATATAACATGAGTGAATTATCAGACTTTGTAAAAACCAAAAGAAAGCAATCAGGCCTAACCCAAGAAGAATTTGCTGAAAAGGCGGGGGTTGCACTTACGGTTATTCGAAAGATTGAACAAGGCAAAGAAAACCTCAGCTTGTCAAAGGTCAATCAGGTACTACACATGTTTGGTCATGTTTTAGGTCCATTAAATGAGAGCCATGCGACAAGGAATAGTTAAATACAACAACATAAAGGCCGGCCTTTTAATCGAAGAGGATAATGGGGAATATCACTTTGAATATGACGAAATGTACGCCCAAACCTACCCGAACCAATTCGTCACCTTTCAAATGCCAGTATCAACAAGATCATACAGAAGTAAAAGACTGTTCCCTTTTTTTGATGGGCTGATTCCTGAAGGCTGGCTACTGAATATAGCCTCCGAAAGCTGGAAAATTAACAAGAATGATCGCATGGGGCTTCTGCTGGCTTGTTGTCAAAATGCCATCGGTGCAGTAAGTGTCCATCCTGTAAATCTTGAAGCCGATGAATAAATGCCTCTATTGTTATAAGGAGTTGGATGAAAATCAGGTGGACTATCATCC
>CALBTS010000085.1 GCA_937968035.1 uncultured Methanomethylovorans sp. | reverse complement strand
ATCCTGGATATCTCCTGCCACATGATCACACCTGAAAATACCATAAAATTTATCTGTTATTATGCTATGTAGAGCATGCAATCCATAAATATATGCCTCGGTGGCTCAGCCCGGCAGAGCGAGTGACTTGTAATCACTAGGTCGCGTGTTCAAATCACGCCCGGGGCTTTTGGATTTTTTGAGTAGTATCTTAAAGGCATTTGACAGCTTATTTCTGTGGCTTGGATTTTAAGGATTTAGATGCTTCAGATATTACGATTTTTTAGCTACAATAGGTTAATGATCTGGGTCAATTCTTTTTCGTTTGATATACATATAACTGATCTAGTCTAAACCAGAATACTTCAATATCTCTTTGATGAGATCTTGATTTCCAAGAAGCTGTAAACTTTTGTTGTAGCTGTAATCCAATACTTGATCAATTTGTTCATCATGGTCCCAGAGTTGCTCAAGGAACTCATAACCATATTTTTCTTGTATTTTTTTCAACACAAAAGTGCAGACATAAACATCATCAACGTATCCCATGGGTCCATAAATTTCTTCATAGATCCGATCATTTGGAACTACAAAATATGCCAATGCAGAATTAATGATCCTTCGATCTTCGGAATCAATGTTTTGACGAAGCAGATCACACAGTAATGTGAAAAAATCAGGAATATAAAGTATAAACTTATCAAAACACCCTTCTAAACCATTGATCTCTTCTTGAAGATAATCATAAAAACTTTTCATCATTCATCCCCCATCAATAAGATTTAAGTTAGGATTGTCGCAGAAGTATATTTATTTTTAGGAAAACCACTTCTGGTTTTCTGAGTATATATAATTTAAAATATCCTAATGAATTTTTTTCTGAATCACGATTTCCAATCCTGTAAATAGAATTATCTTAATGCTGAACTCATTTCAAAACTACTCTCATACTTTTTCCAGTTCAATGTGCAACATGCAAAATCTTGAGGAACTCTGCAAAGCCAAATATAGATGGAGAAAAGAAAAAAGTTTACTCGAATCAACTTCTTTTTTCTGCAACCTTTTTATAGCATTTCTCCTTATCTATTTCTGTGAGTGGAAGAAGTAATCTGTTCATAATTTTCCTTTCAGCACTGGCAGGAATGTTAGTATACCTTATAAACTTTACAGTGTACGGCGCAGATCATCGTTCCATTCTGACACAGCTCTTGAACATTGTTCTTATCCTGCTTATTTCCTATATAGTACGTATTGTCCTGGAAGACATTATCAAAAAGAAAGCTCGTACCACCAAGGAAAGATACAATATGAGGAAGATCTCCTCAGCATTTATTACCTTGATAGCCAGTGGTATGTTATTGGTCATTTTCTTCAAAGAAACTACTACTCTTATCGTTGCATACGGTGTTTTCAGTGCTGGACTGGTCATCGCCCTACAAGATGTTTTTCGCAACCTTGCCGGAGGTATCATGTTGCTTGTAACGCGTCCTTTCAACGCAGGGGATCGTATCCAGATGGGAGAAAGCTTCGGAGATGTGCTGGATATAACATATTTTCATACTACACTTATGGAAATTCAGGAATGGGTAGATGGTGATCAATACACCGGCAGGATAATGAATGTACCCAATAGTTTTTTGCTTAGTGGCACTGTAAAGAATTATACACGTCATTTCTCGTTCATATGGGATGAAGCACGAATTTCCTTGATCCCTGGAAGTAACTGGAAAAAAGCACAGAAAATTATCTTTGAAACTGTTGATAATCTTGTGAGCATTGCTGTAATGAATGCAAAAGTAGAACTTCTAAACCTGGAACAAAAATATCTTCTTACAACTTATGATGTGGAAACTCAGACATATATCAAGACTGAAAACGACCGTATTGATATATATGTAAGATACATTGTGAACCCCAGGCAGCGCAGGAAGTTGAAGAATACAATAATACAAGAGATCATGCAGGCTTTTGATGCTGAGGAAGATATAACTCTTGGAACTATAAGCAGTATTGAAGTAAGTGATTCGCTGGGTACTGCTGCCGCAAAAAGCAAAGTTACAGATTAAAAGCAGAGAGTGTTCAATACAATAAGCAAATCATACATTTCATATCATAAAAAAGGAGGCAAGGAATCAACTCAAGCCTCACCGTTTCTCAGTTTTTTCGCGTTTTCTTGCATCCACTTTGCATCGTCGCGCCTGCCCATGCGCTCCAGCACAGCTCCCAGATTTTCCATGGTAAGGGCAGCATGCTCGTTGTATGAGGTATCATCGGGATCTACACCTGTAACGTCCATATACATCTGCAAAGCCGATTCGTACATGTGCTTTGCATCCTCCGGTCTGTCCATGTTCGCAAAGAGCGTGCCCATATTGTCCAGAGTGCAGGCGGCATGAACCATGTGCTCTGTGTTATCAGGCTCCTGATCAAGCAGGTAGTTATAGATCCTCAAAGCATCCTCAAGCATCTGTTTTGCTTCCTCTTTCCTTCCCATGCGGGCAAGCAGTGTGCCCATATTGTTCGTGGCCACAGCAGCCTTTCCTGCATGTTTGTATGAAGATTCAAGCTGATAAAGCAATTCATACTTATCCAGCGCCTGATTGAGAAGCTCATAAGCATCCTTTTTTCTGTCCAGAACAGCAAGCAGCGAAGCCTGGTGGTCCAGAGAAGTGGCAAGGTCTTCCACAAGTCCGGCATCCTGAGGATCAAGTTCACACATGCGGGAATAACTCAAAGTTATTTTCTCCTGACATTGCAGCTCCTTTTCCTTGTCAACGATAGCAGGTAAGAGAGCAGTAAGCTCCTTAAGGACAGCATACATGCCTTTTAGATAATGCTTATTACCTGGCATGTCCATTAGCACGAGATAATTGTCAAGGGCCTGACAATAACTTTTCCTGGCCTCGTCCACATGACCCGTATCGAGCAACACCTTACCCATTTCTTTTTCTATGGCTGCAAGGTTACGCCGGTGTTCTGAGTTCGCAGGCTCCATTTCTGCAAGCAGAGAGTATCCTTTAATAAGGAACTCCATGTCTTTCAGGATATTGCCTGACCGCTTGTTCAGGTGCATATCAGCTTCAAGTTTCCCCAATACGTCTGCTGCTTTATTAAGCACTCCTTCCCTTGATCTATCTGCAGAGTATATCTCCAGATAGAGATCAAAGGCCTGCTCATATCTTCCTTTATCGAGTGCCATATCGGCTAATCTTTCCTGTGTA
This sequence comes from uncultured Methanomethylovorans sp., assembly GCA_937968035.1. GTDB lineage: Archaea > Halobacteriota > Methanosarcinia > Methanosarcinales > Methanosarcinaceae > Methanomethylovorans. The sequence continues at coordinate 8,802 of CALBTS010000085.1, read as the reverse complement.
TCCATAATGCTCCCAGCATGTGCGGTCTGTTCAGGTACAAGGCCTTCCTCTTTGAGGGGCCCAGTTATCCCATAATAGATGCTTTCAAGTTCCTCAGCATCCTTAATATGCGGCATGTTTGCTTCTATGATATCTAATAGATTAGCAATTTCTGATGAATAGTTGCCTGTATCGTTCAGCTGTGTATAGATATCTACAGCTTCCATGAGTGTTCCAACAGCAAGCTTCTTTTCTCCTGCATCCATTTGTGTCCGGCCAAGATCTTTCATAATTCTTGCCTTGCAGACCTGGCCTTCCTGAGTGATTCCCAGTAAGCTGAGCTTGTTATGCATTCCAAGGAGCTGGTCAAATACTTCCGGGTTATCATAACCCCTTTTTGCAGACAATTGTTCACATATTTGCATTAGAGAAGAGTAGCCCAGGTCAATGACCTGCATATCTTTTTCCCCGGAGGGCAATGATATGAGTTCTATGACATTTTCCAGCTTTTCAAGACCTTCAGGCACTCGATCCTGCGAAACAAGCAGTTTCGTGAGGTTCAGTTGTATAGGTATGATCATTGAAGAATAGTTAGATGGTTCCTGTGAAGCCTGCACATCTGTAAGAATGCCCAATGCTTCTTCATAACTGCTTATAGCTTCGTTATCCTTGTGCATCCCTTCCAATAGATCTGCCATGGAAACCAGAACCGAAGCTCTTTCCATCTTCATTTCTTCATTTTCCGGTCCAAGCTTTGCAAGCTCACCATACATCTGTACCAGTGAGGTGTAACTTTTCAAAGCATCTTCTTTCCTGTCCAGAGATACGAACACACGAGCAATTTTGCTAAGGACTAAAGCAACTCTTGATTGGTAAAGCTCTGGCATATGACCCTGATCAAGCAGAGAGAAATAAATATTAAGGACGTTTTCAAGTTTTTCCCTTGCTTGCTCAAGTTCTTCACTTTCGATTAAAAGATTAGTAAGGTTTTCCAGCACCATGGCTTTTTTCTCAAAACAATGAGTGTAATTCTCTGCAGGACAGCGCTTGTCATCCAGCATTTTCAATGCTCTTTCGAATTTCCACTGTGCTTCATCCCTCAGACCCATATCCGCAAGCAAAGCACCCAGGTTGTTCAGAGTAGAGATCATGTTGGAACGTATCTGCACATTCTTTGGGTATTCCCTGCGAAGTTCCCGGTAAAGTATGACAGCCTTCTCGTAATTTTCCTTACCCTCTTCTTTTTTGCCCCTGTCCACAAGCATAGAAGCAAATTTGCTGAGGGTAGTGGCTAATTGCTCTTTGAAGGACGGACTGATTTCAACAAGCCTTTCTAACTTTGCAACAGCGAGAGAATACTGCTCAAAGGATTCTTCCTCATTACCCATAACCTCCAGCAGTTCTCCAAAGTTCTGCATGACCGTTGCCAGAAGAGCCGGAGAAGCAGCCCCCCAGGAATGTTCTTCTGCCTTTTTAAAATTCTCAAGTGCTTCTGCATGAAGACCTTTTTCCTTTAAAGATACCCCTTTATTGAGATATCTTATCGCCATATCCCTTTCTCTGCTTGACATATCGATTCTTTTACCATTTATCTGTTATAAAATCAGGTTCATACTATAAGTATTCTGTTGAATGTGATATGCAATGATCCTAAATTCATACGTCTATGAACGTTTTTCCCTTAAGTATATGTAACCCGTGGAGAAGTATATATATAGTAATTTTATCATATTATTATATAGTTAGATAGTCATATAATATAAGGAGAGGAAAAACGTGAACAAAAACTGTCCTGTGAATACTAGTACAGTACTGAGATCCTATAAGAATTGCAATACGTTTTCTGCTTTGAACTTCTGGGTCCAAGATTTTGATATTGACCTGCACATCAAGCCATCAATGTTTACGATACAGGCCAAATATAGTCTATAGAGGTGCTTATAGCCTATTTACATTAAGTTAATGATGAGTAAACTGCAAAAAGAAATGCTGAAGAGGTGTTATTATTCAAATTATTTCAGATATGCACATGCATACTATCTATTCGGATGGGGACCTCTATCCCTCTGAGCTGATTACAAAAGCAAGGGACATCGGATTAAAGGCCATTAGCGTAACTGATCATGACACAGTGGACGGACTTGAATCTGTTGAACACGAGTGCAAGAAAATGGGATTACAGTTCATTCCCGGCATAGAGTTCACAACCAACTTCGATCCCCTTGGAATTGAAGTACATGTGCTTGGCTACGGTTTTGATAAGGATGACCCCTATCTACAAAAGAAACTTGAGATCACAAAAAAACGTGCATGGAAGTATGCTGATGAAATGGTAGACTTACTTTCTTCACATGGCTGGCTTGTAGATTATTCGCGCCTTGAATCAGCAAAGGGCATTATCACAAAGCATGATATTGCACTTGCTGTTGTCAACAGGGACATGTCCACTTATGAGTTCCATGACATGTGGCTCACAGAGAGATCCAAGTACTTCATAGATGTGGAGAAGTTCCAGATAGAGGAAGCCATTGACATCATTCACAAAGCAGGGGGTAAAGCGGTCGGAGCACATCTGATCCGTACCCTGGACCAGTACAACAGCCTGCCCTTGCTTGCCGATGTTGTGGACCATTTTGTAAAATGCGGCATGGATGGCTTTGAAGTGTTCTATGGAAAAAACAACTGGCAACAAGTCAAATCTATGCTGGAACTGTGCCGTACATATGGATTGATCATGACAGGGGGCTCCGATTACCATGGACCTGGAAGAGTTGGCAGATGTCCACTGGGAAGCTATAACCTGCATAATTTCAAGCATGATGAAGAAAAGCTTCTCAAAATACTGTCCAGATCACCAATACCCGCATCTGGATCAATAGTATAGAATAATTTTTCGTTCTGTGAGCAATGCCTTTAATGCTTGCAGCTTCTCAGTCATTATTCATTCCAATAGCATCGATCAAACTGTGGAGCACCTAGAAAGAATGATCCTTGAATTGGTGAATTCAAGTATTCGGAAAACAGGATTAATATACATGTTTGAGAATTGACTATAGCAGAGAGGTGATGACATGCCTTCAAATGTTACAGTGAATTCCAGAATATGCGGATTTGTTCACAAGGTTCATGGAGAACTGGATGGAATGAATATCATTATTGACATTGAAACACCCTGTGAGAAGATCAAGAAGATGTCACATATGGAAATTCCCATGATGGAAACTATGGACATCAAAGATAACTATGTGATGAACAAAGCCCAGGAATTGCAGTGCACACCCATCTGCCTTGTTCCCTGTGCTGTGCTGCATGTCTGCAGGATGGAGTCGGGAATGCTTTCAAAGACCCTTGCCCGTAAAATGGGAGATATTAGTATCGAGTTCGATGAATGACTTTGCGATCTGAAATATCCTGCCTGCATGAGAGCAAAAATGAAATAATGACTATCAGTATAGATCTGTACGTCTGTCTGAAAAAACCGGGATCTCCGACCTGACCTTATCATTATTTGCTGTATCTATTAGATGCATGATCATACATTCTTTATCATCGGCCTCTGCAAGCACATCACCTGCTGCGCCAATAATGATAGAATCTCCAAAAAAGGAAGATGTGGGGGAAGAGCCTACCGAGTTACAGGCTATATGGGGCATCTGGTTCTCAATGGAACGGGCCAAAGCAAGGGTTCTCCATACATGTTTCCTGGGATGTGGGAATTGAGCGACAGTTACAAGCAGATCTGCACCTTCAAGAGCCAGTTTTCTGGCTACTTCAGGAAAACGTAATTCATAACATATCTCCAGTCCGATTTTGATATCATGTTTTTCAAGAAATATGGGATGTATGCTATTTCCGGCTGCGAAATAGTTTTGCTCCTGCCTGAAAGGATGACTTTTACGATAGACACCCGCAAGCTTTCCATGTTCCACACAGAAGCCCATGTTATAGAATACAGGAACTCCTCCCTGGAACTGGGCTTCAATTATAGAGCCGATCATAGTACATTCCTTGCTCTTTGAGAAATCAATAAGTTTGCTTATGGTGAGGAATGGAGCTTCCTCTGCCAGATCACTTATTCCTTCATAACAAAAACCTGTAGAGAAGACTTCCGGGAGTACAATGATATCTGCTCCTGATGACACCGCCTTTTCTGCCATGGACAGAGCTTTAATTATATTATCCGTTTTAGAGCAGTGTTCCACTTCCATTTGTATACATGCCGCATTTATGGAGACCGTAAACCATCACCTGCCACATCATGTTCTATGAACGGTTTTATATCAAGCACCGGAGTACCATCAATGGCATCCAGACCTCTGACAGTAAGCATATTTCCTTTGACTTCCAGCAATTCCACCAGCGTAAGCCCTATACTGTTGGGTCTTCTAGGCGACCTGGAAGCAAAGACACCTGATAGCTTCCCATCATAACGGCGTTTTTGGATCAGATCGTAGCCCTCCGAGCGGTCAAAATAGAACAGCACATAGATCTTAGAGAAATCCGTTATATCTTTAAGGCCATCCTGCAGTTCTTCTTTCAAGACTATCTGTGATATCGAAGAATACATCTTCTCATCAAAAACAGCTTCCTTAAAAGCATTATGTACGTATCCGACAGGATGCATTTGAATAAGTTCGTCATGCTCTATATCCAGATTATCACTGCCTGAAGTTATCAATGATGACGAAAAAGATATGTTCGAATATGATATCACATCTCAACAAGCTTTGTTTGCTTTGTTTTTGGAGTAAGCCCACTTAGGTCCACAAGGTCTTTTATCGTTTCCATCAGTATAATATTTGCCATGGAGACCATTTGACCATCTTCTGCTTTTATTTCATAGGCAGGATCATTTGCAGGTATGGATATCCGCGTGATCTCACTGCGATAGAGTTTCAGGTTCTCGTCCCTTGAAAGTGTTATCATGCATTCGGAAGATTCAAGGCAATTGGCAACACTTTTGTTATTGATGCCGAGATGCAAAAGTTCTTCCCGGAAAACTGGTCTTTTGAAGAGCCGTGAGATGATATAAATAGAAAGGGGCAGACGCATTTCCATGTCCAGGTTCTTGATCTGATCACTTACTATAGAGTAAATATCTGTGCACTTTTCATGATGCTCCAGGCGTTTGTAGACCTTAGAGGGAGGGACTTCTATCTCCTGCAATATTTTGAGGTCACGCAGAGCCCGCAGATACCCAGTCAGTACCAGCCTGTGTTCAACAAAACCTTTGTCTTTAAGCTCCCTGGTGATAGCGCTTATGGACAATTGCCTATCTGCAAGCACATCATTTATCTTCTCAGTAAGATTCTGGGACATGGTACCTGACTGATTGGTAACAGAATTGGATATATTTATCGGTCTGCAAAAGAATAGGATAAAGAACTGTAGTGTTACCTCCAAAGGTTACGCTTAATTACAATGGTGATGGTATGTTTTCCAAAAGATGTGTTTCTCTGAACACCAACTGATAAGTAAATGCAGCAGTTAATGTAGTGTTTCAGAGTTTCATGATTCTGTCCATTGAGAGGTGCCAGGATGGAACCACACAAGATCAATGTTTTCACTAAGAACCCAACAAGACCTTTAGATGTCACGAACAGGTCTATAGGCCAGCTAGTAGACGGCATGCTATATACCGGATTCCAGGGCAGGAAACTTGCCGAATCTGTGCAAGCCTGGAACAATATGCTCAAAGAAGAAGATCTTACTGTCATGATGGGGCTTACAGGTGCAATGGTACCTGCAGGCATGAGGAAAGTGATAGTGCATCTGATAAAGAACAGGATGATAGACTGTCTGGTGAGCACGGGAGCGAACCTGTTCCATGATTGTCACGAAGCTTTTGGAAAGAAACATTATGTTGGATCTCACCTGGCCAACGATGAAGAACTTTTCAGGCATGGAGTGGACAGAATATATGATGTTTTCGCTTTTGAGGAAGAGTTCAGACATACGGACCATTTGGTAGCAGATTTTGCCAGAGGACTTCATGGGAAGAGAATGTCCTCAAGAGAATTCATAGGCCTCCTTGGAAAAAAAATATGCGAAGATGGAAATGGTGATGAATCCATAGTAGGTAGCGCGTATAAGTATGGTGTGCCCATTTTTGTGCCAGCTCTTGGTGATAGCTCCATCGGAATAGGATTGACCATTGCAAGAAGGGCAGGGGTTGATGTTGATGTGGACCAGATAAAAGATGTTGACGAAATAACCCGGATAGTTGAGATGTCTGGTAAGACCGGAGTCGTTTATGTAGGCGGGGGAGTGCCCAAGAACTTCATACAGCAGACAGAGGTTGTGGCTTCCATAATGGGTGCCGATATTGCCGGGCATGATTATGCGATACAATATACCACAGATGTTCCTCACTGGGGTGGCCTTTCAGGATGCACGTTCGATGAGGCTGTTTCCTGGGGCAAGATAGCTGCAGACGCAAAGAAAGTCCAGGTCTTTGTGGATGCGACCATTGCACTTCCCATTGTAGCCCATGCACTGCATGAGAAGAACATGCATGAAAAAAGAAAATCCCCACTATTCCTTTGGCAGGAAAATGGAGAACTAACTATCGATTTTAAAACATTCTGAAATCACATCACCTTTATTAAGATTAAAGAACATATAATATTGGCAAAAAGTGTTCTGATGGATTAACTGAATTTTTGGATCGCTTGTACTTGTGAGTTTCGAGATTTAACTGGTCGCGGTCCATATGAGGTACATTCAGAGGTTAATGCTATGAATAAACGGACAAGAATTATCAATGATCCTTCCGAACTTGTACCACTTCTCCAGATCTTTGGGTCTAAGCGGCATAAAAAAGTATTCGATGCACTCTTAAATTTATGGATGACAAAGGATGAGCTTGAGGAAACGCTGGGAACGGATGTTGCACAGAGTATAAAGATCCTTAAGAAAAGTGGGTTGATCGAAAGCCAATGGCATATGCCTGAACCTGGAAAAACACCACAAAAAGAATATCATAGTTCTTATTCGAAAGTCCAGACCAATTTTCAATGTTCTGTGGAGGATATGAGTGATATCATAATGCTGACTTTCAAGCCTTATGAAGAAGTGAAGGACGTAATAGAAGAACTGGAAAAACTTGTGATCGAGGGGAACGAGTCCATGAGCAGCCTGACAAGAGCATTGAACAAAAGCCCAATGTATATCCGTGCTGTGGCACGGAGGTCTGATAAACTGGCAGTGATGGGACAACGCATCAAGGAAGTAGAGGATAAGGAATGATAGAGCTTCTTAGCAGTAAGAGTGGTATAACCAAGTTCCAGATACTCATTGAAGTGGCTGCCCATCAGCCTAATGTTCGGCAAAAGGAGATAGCTGAAAAGATCGGTGTAACACCTCAGGCAGTTTCAGAGTACATTAAAGAACTTGTGGCTGAAGGACTGGTGAGCTCTGAAGGAAGAGTGAGGTACCGGATAACAAAACAAGGAGTTGAATGGGTTCTGGAAAATGCCGCCGAGATGAAAAGGTATGCAAGGTTTGTGATGAGCGACATCATAAGTCATGTATCCACCTGGACCGCAATAGCTGAAGAAGATGTGAATGCGGAACAGGAAGTATATCTTACGATGAGGAACGGTTTACTCTATGTGAGCACACAGAATGTCACTAATGCCACTGGTACGACCATCTCCGCTGCATCGAAGGGAGAAGATGTAGGTGTCACCGATCTGATGGGACTTATCGACCTAGAAAATGCAAGCATCACTGTCTGTAAGATACCACGTGTGGAAAGAGGCGGATCCAAGAACGTTGACCTGGAAAGATTGGAAAACCTGGTCAGATCAAAATCATATCTTGCTACCATAGGAGTTGAATCTCTTATAGCTCTGAGAAGGGTGGGCAGGGAACCACATGTGATGTTCGGAGCAAAGGAATCCGTTATAGAGGCAGCTTTCCATGGTCTATCCTCATTGGTACTTGCTATTGATGAAGAGGTTCCTGGCATACTCAGCCGCCTCGAAAGCGAGAACCTGGAATATGAACTTGTCGACCTGTCCCTGCATTGAACTTACCGGAGTCCATAAATGAGGGTCATAGCTATCTCAGATACACACATTGAAACCGGAAAAATACCGGAATATCTTGCGGATGTGATCGCAGATTATGATATCATAGCTCATGCAGGCGATTTCACATCTTACGAATGCTACAAGGCTTTTGAAGCAACCGGTAAGCTGAAAGCTGTGCATGGTAATGCAGATGAGGCTTTGATAAAGCAGGAACTTCCGGAAAAGATCACATTTGAAGTGGGAGGCATAAAGATAGGTATAGTACATGAAGGAGCCCTCTCTCTGAACGATACCACTGCTCTCAGATACCTTGCCCTTGAGATGGAAGTGGACATACTTGTTTTTGGCCATCTCCACAGACCTCTGATCGAAAAGAGTGATGTATTGCTCATTTGCCCGGGATCACCTACAAAACCCAGAATGTCCGACCCATGTGCTGTGGAGATAGACATCAATAATGGAAATGTTTCCACCAGAATTATTGAGATCGTTGGCCAGTCCTGCGACTATATAGAATATTCACGCAAACTTGCAGAGGGTGACTAAAGCACTCTATGGAGTACTATTGACCGTTTCGATCTTGAACATTACCCCTGTATCTTTTAAAGTCATCTGCACCTTGTCCCCGAAATTTACGATCTCATCCATATCTACATGGTTTCCCCAATCATAGACATAATCATAGGGACCTTTCACAGGAGTAAAACCAAGGGACATCAAGCTGCGGGTAACCTCAGAAGGCCTTGCTCCATTACTGTTGAACCAGATCAGAAGATATGTTTTCATA
>CALBTS010000084.1 GCA_937968035.1 uncultured Methanomethylovorans sp. | reverse complement strand
GTGACTGGTGTTCAGACGTGTGCTCTTCCGATCGGCGAATGATGCTAACCCGTGGCATCAAGCCGACGCAAATGCCGCAGGAGAGTTCCCCGCTATCGGACTGGTCGTCGCGGCCACTGATGATGGAAGCGAGGCCAAGGTTTTAATCCGTGGCGTGGTCAGGAACGAGGGATGGTCCGGGCTTACTCCTGGAGGCGCTGTTTACCTCTCGGCTACTGCTGGAGGCATCACCCAAACTGCTCCATCAACCGCCGGTGATTGTGTCCAGATTGTCGGGTTTGCATTGTCAGACCGTGAAATCCTATTCGACTTCAGCCGTCCGTATCAGGAGGTTGAGTAATGCAAAAACTCCTGATCGTCATAGCAAGCCTTTTCCTAATTGTATCCACATCATTTGCGGATGTGGACACCTTTGAAGGGCAGACCGGAACGGATACTTGGGAGGGGCAAAGTGGGGTTGATACGAGAGAGGGACAGGTGGTTGCAAGTGGAGGTGCTCCTGCCTGTACCAGTATAACCGTTGATTATTGGCAGGATTTTGAATTATCAGCCATATCTACAGCGCAGCTTGAAGCCCATGACAATAATGCGTGCAGTTCTTGCTGGACGATAACAGATAATGGCGGGTTATCTGTGTCTGCATCCGGGGAAAGCACTATGGACACCTGTCCTGGTGGGAGTAGCGATTCCGGTTCGAATGGTTTAGCGTTGTTATGGAGTGGCAGGCCGGATTCAAGCGTTACTCTTAATATCTCCACGGCCAAGGCAAATTTATCCGGTGGATTTTGGGTAAAAACAGTTGACGTTCCATCGTGGTCTGGTGGGATAATCCTGATATCATTACAGGATTCTACGTCAACGACAAGGGCCTCGTTGATTAATAAGCGTGATGGCGGAACCAACGCCCAAAAGCTCGGAACGTATACATGCTCTACAGATACCTGGTATTGGGTAGCTTGGGAGTATGTGCAAAATGATTATTTTTATTACGAAATCTATAGCGCTGATGGGACTCAGGTGGCGACCGACTCGGCATCGGTTGGTGACTACACGATCAAATTCATAAAGCTGTTCAACCGGCCTGCGACAGACGCCGAGATTACGAGTTATATGGACGATGTTGTCGTAGACGTAACCGATGCGACTCACCCGCTTATGGGGGTAGAATGATATGATAGTGCGTTTTTTATTTGCAATGCTTTTAACAATAAGTCCATCCGTTGCATTCGGCTATACGCTGTCTCCAAGTGTAAGTGTACTTCCATCAACAACGGTTGAGGTTGGTGAGGCTGTGTACTTTGACGGCGAATCCACAACATACGATGGCGATGCGCTTGTGTTCCAGCGAGCGAGGTATGAGTGGGATTTCGGAGACGGGTACTATCATAGATTCGATCCGGTAGTGACGACAGTCCAACGAAGTGGCTTGTCTGTCATGCACTATTTTATGGCTCCTGGTACATACACAGTCACGATGACCGTCACGCTTTGGGAGACATGGAACAACGACGGAACGCCCTCCGGTGATCCGCTCGATACACAGACGGATACGGTGGAAATAACAGTAACCGGAGAGGCACCGTTGTCTGGGTTCGAAATTCAACGTCCGCCATTCTATAACCGCGTATCACAATATCTGTATGTGCAAATCCCTTCTGCACATAGGGGAGGTGCTACGCAATTAAAAGTCTCACTCATAGGAGACTCCGAAGGTACGAATGTTCTACTGGCACCAAAAAACAACTTGTCGGCAGAAGAAATCGTTTTATTGGATATGAGTTCATTGAATTCCGATAATTATGTGGTCCAAGCGGAACTTTTAGACTCAGAAAACACAAGAATCAGCGGGGGTTTGTGGAGAGATAAATTTGATTGGCAGGGAGTTCCCTTGGTCGCCATAAACAAGGACAACAGTTTTGTTGTAGGTGGCGAATTGCATTTTCCCATTTCTGCCTTCATGGTTCTCAAAGAAAGCCTTGGATCATATAAATCACAGGCAAGTCTAAATACGGTCCAGACGTATGGCGCATGGGAGGGCTTTAGGGGTTTTGCAGACCTTACCCAGGCAAATTGGGGGACTTATGTTTCCGCTGCTGCGGCAGCCGGTTTGCAAGTCGTGGGGCCGGGCCGTGGAGAGTATGCGGGGCAGTGGTATACTACGCATGTGGCAAACAGGTGGGTGTTCAATAGCAGTATAGATCAAATGACAGGTTGGATAAATGATGTAAAATCAGGCAGCACAATGTTTGCGTGGATCTGGGACGATGAGCCAAACCTTGGGTCAAGGTGGGAAAAGATATATCCGCCCACACTTGCTGCATGGAGATATAATACGCACCTGACAGACTATAACAGGCCAAGTTGGAACCTACTATATGGGTATGATTGGTCGCCATACTATACTGTAAATACTGCCTGGGACTATCTCGGATCAGCGAATCTGTTTGGTGGGAAAAAGTGGAGTCAGGATGTATTCGCGTTTGATATTTATGAGTTGTCATTCAGAAGGACCACACACCCTGCCGTTGATAACAAAACAAAAGGCCCACACCAGATGTATCTTGAAGCGCTTGATAGGATTAAATCGCAAAACAAAGACCTTATACCCATCTTCCCGACACTCCAGCCATGTCCTGAATTTAATGGCGATCCCGAGGTCCTGCCGGAGCAAACTTATATGCAGGCCTGGATGAACGTATGCAACGGCGCGAAAGGGCTCATGTGGTTTCCGCTGTTTGTCGTTGCAGACATAAACTGGACTGCGATGAAAACATTCGCAGATCAAATGGTTACATATCAAAGCATTATCCTTGACACGCCTCCGTCTAACTCAGTTTCCGACAACTCTGACGAATCATTGAACAGAGTTGATACTCTCATAAGAGAAAAAAATGGAACAACGTATATCTGGGCAACGAGAATTACGGAGCCTGTAGCTGTTACAGGAAGCCTTTTTACCGGCGAAGAACCTGAAACCATTACAACTACATTTACATGTTCAGACACGGGCGTTAACGGTGAGGTTGGCGTACTGGAAATGGACGATTCCGGAAATCATGGATATCACACGGTAACGGCGACCAACGGAGTATTTCAAGACACACTGCCGACATACGCTGTCAGACTTTACACTTTCCCGGCGCAGGGCGGCGGCTCTCCATCAGCCGCCAAATCCAACATCGGCAGCACCGGGAAAACCCAAATCTCAGACACGGGGACAAGTAATTTTAATTAGAATGAAAATATTTTTGACACTGACCCTATTACTGTT
>CALBTS010000083.1 GCA_937968035.1 uncultured Methanomethylovorans sp. | reverse complement strand
CAATGAGATACTCCTCAACAGGCAATTCCTCGGATAAACTACATTTTGTAAGCATAGCACTAACCCCATATTGAATCTTTTTATTGTCCTAAAACTCTGGTCCTTAGAAATAATTATGATAAAGCTTCTACATGTTCTCTGAAGCAATTAAATATGACTTTTTCGGTTCACGCACCGTTTATGAAACTCTGTTTCTTTGTCACCAGGCCACTACATATCTTGGAGTTATTGGTGATATTTCTATCAACCCATTTCATTCAATCAGCAAAATGCCGATGATTTTTACACTGCTAGAATCACAAAAAATAATTTCTTCACCAACAGAAGCCATTGTTTTGGCCAAATTTATGCCAACTGCTTCCGGTGAAAACCTGAGAAATTCTGGCTTTCTGCACTTTTCCGCACAAGTGTCACACTCGTTGCATGCACCTGGCCTGAGCAATTGTGCATATGTAAAACCTTCCCTGAAGGCAAGGTATTCCAGTTCCAGCATCTTATGGAATGATTCTTTGCGCAAATAAGACCATGCTTTCAAAATATTTTGTTCATTAGATAGATCATAGTTTTCAATAAGTAGCAGAGCTTGACGATATTCATTTAAAATTTTTCTGAATATGTCAACATCCATCACGTGAGGAGGGCAGCTTAAACTTTGGCCATAATCACGGCAGCCATAAATACACTTAAGCCTTATTCTGTTTTCCACAAAAATGTCAGTAATTTCAAGTGGGTATGCACTCAGACCAAGCTCAAAGGCTTTTTTAATAAGCAGATTTTGTATTGTATTCATACAATCACCATTTATCTTATTACTTCTTATTTATGGAACATATTTTTACAGTATCAATAAAATAGTTAAACTTTGTAGAAGTCCCCATTAACAACCATAAATATGAATATATGTGACCATAGAATGTACAAACTTCATATTCCAGAGATTTTTTAGTGGATATTCTACAAAGTCAATATTTCATCAAACCTTTAATAATATCCTTTAAAACTTTGAAACAAATGTCCTTGCCTGCCAAATAGCTAACAGTGCAACCACCAATATGACAACCATCCAAAGTATATTTGCCATCGGGAGATGCGAATTAGCCCAGTATGCATTGTATGCTTCCATAGCAATCTCTGATTGTGCCATAATATACCTCCCTTAAACGTACAAACATGATTCTGAAGCTCTAGTCCTACCAAAATCTGTAATTGAATATTTATATAGCACAAAATTTTTCTTATAAATACCCTCTTCATCAAGTCTGGAGTCATCAATTTTAAGTAATCCTCCCGAAGATAACTCGATGAGATCAAAATTTATTGAATCCCTCCAGTAATCTCCTTTCAAACTATAATCCATTAAAATTCGAGAAACTATTTCGTAGTTCCAATAGTTTTTCCCGTCTAGAAAAAGTTCTAGAATCCTGAATTTAATGGGTTTATCATATGCCATTTGTAATCACCTTTAACGGATAGTTTCAGCTTGGGTTTGCTCTGTAATCATAAGAGCACCTCCACTTATACACAGTATAGCACCAATTACAATGGCTATACTAGGAGCACTTCCAAAGAAGAGGTAGATAGAAATGACTGCAACCAACGCAGCAAGTGTTCCAACTGCCTGCCCTCTGCCTACACCTACAAGAGGGAACGATTTGTACCAAGTAACGTAACAATAACCAAAAGTAATTCCAGCAAATATAAGTACAAGAATTACAATGTGATCGTATATCGGTGCTTCGAAATTGAACATCTGAACTCCCATTAATGCAAGTACTGGTATGATTATAACCCACCAGATGATAGTTTCAGAAAGGAAGCGAATATATAACCCTGCATCAGGCTCCGCAACATCAAGGCCTTTACCAGCTATTGCTCCTTCTATACCCCATCCAGCAGCGGTCATCAAACCACCCAGCAGTCCAAGATAACGAATATTTCCTGATTGTAATTCATCAAGGAGGCTTCCAACATATAGAGTAAAACCTCCAATCAAAATTACCATAATGCCTATAGCTGCTCTTCTGGAAATCTTCTCACCATACCATTGTGATGCAAGGAAAGCGCCAACTACAGGAAACAGTAACGCAGCAACAGCTGCAAAAGAGCCACCAATTAAGCCCATTGCCATAAACGATCCCAATATGGCTACCGGACCTCCAAAAATTGAAGCAAAGAAAAACCATTTAGAACATGGCCTAAATTGTTTTAGTGTCCTCTTTACCTCACCAAATTTCCCAAGAAAACCAATCCAAACAGTGAGTGCTAGCATAACTGTAATTGCATTGAACGCGGTAATTAGTACAGCAGTTG
>CALBTS010000082.1 GCA_937968035.1 uncultured Methanomethylovorans sp. | reverse complement strand
CCTCTTCAGCGAAAGCTATGGCATCTGCCAGAATATCATCTGATGCCGGAGTTATGGTGCCACCAATATCCATCACCAGCACCTTTTCTGCAGCAGTGACCTGTGGTGTACAGCACAACAAAAATAAAAAAAATAAAAAAAAGATCCCCAGCCTTGGTTTCATCCTGACCTTTCCATTAATCCTTGTTCTTGTCACTAAATGCCTTCGACATAGCCGCCATCCCGCCAATTTCCATAGAACTGGAGATCACGATAAGGTTCTTCTCTCTTGCAACCTCGGCTATGGTCTGCAATTCACGCAGTTTAAGTCCCGCGGGCATATTCTGGTATAATTGTGCAGCTTGTTGCATCTTCTCTGCAGCTATGTACTCACCTTCTGCAAGGATGATACGTGCACGTTTCTCACGTTCTGCTTCAGCCTGCTTTGCAATGGCACGCAACATAGTCGCATCTATCTTAACGTCTCTGAGAGTAACGCCTGTGACCTTGATACCCCATGGATCGGTGGACACATCAAGCATTTCCTGAATTTTCTTATTTATTTCTTCCCTGTTGGAAAGCAGTTCATCCAGTTCGATCTCACCTATCACATCACGCAATGTGGTCTGGGACAAAGTGGAAGTAGCATACTTGTAATTTTCCACCTCATTGACAGCGGAAGAAGGTTCCACAACTTTGTAATATACCACTGCATCCACATCCACTGTAACATTGTCCTTGGTTATCACGTTCTGCTTGGGCACATCGATGGTAACCACACGCAGATCGATCTTTACTACCGTATCGATGATAGGTATTATAAGGAACAGACCTGGGCCTTTAATACCGCTTAGCCTGCCTAAACGAAAGATAACAACACGTTCATATTCATTTACTATTTTGATAGCTTTTGACAAGATGAAAATTACGAGGATTAATACCGGAAAAAGGATATCAAATAAAGCCATAGTGCCTCCTTTTCAAGCATTGGAATAGTTGCTTGCTTTATAATGTTCGTTTATAAGTAAAGGGTCACCACATATTAAAAAGTTAATGGTGATGCTTTGTGAAAGCAAAGAAAGGAGCTTGGGTCCGAACACTTGTTTGAGGGGATGTACACGAAAGCATGAAAGCAAACAGTTTTTGGATTTCAGACCCAGCAAACAATAAGATGATTTTATGCTTTATTAACCTGATTGATTTTGTTGTGTGAAATTGCAAACTAACAGAAATTATACTGAGTGTGGCTTGATACTGATTTTTGAACATACTCTATACATTCGAGACCAAAGACATAAATCCCACATATTCCATTTAAAGCATGATAAAATGAGCGAAAGATGTCCAGAGTGCGAGGGAAAGGGATACATTGTCACCTCCTCGAAGAAATGCCCGGAATGCAAAGGCGGCGGGAAATCCAAATCAATAGATCTTATGAAACTCTCCGAGAAAGATGTTACAAATTTCCTCAGCAGTGGTTCAGCATGCCCAAAATGCGGAGGGACCGGAGAAATTGAAGAAAAAGATGCTTGCAGCAAATGCAAAGGAAAAGGCGTTATGTACTCTTGTAGAACATGTGGAACAGCCATAGATAAGCTTATGGATGGAGAAGAGGTATGTGAAAGCTGCAGTAAGAAGCAGATAGTGTACAAGCTTGATGACTCCTGTACCATTGATGAGATCGAGATCGGAAAACTATACCATTGCGTTGTCAACAGCAATGTTACCTTTGGGACCTTCGTTGATATCAACTCAAAAATGAGGGGACTTATCCATTCGAGCAACATAAAGGAAACGCCAATGATCGGAGACAGCCTTGTTGTTAGCGTCAAGGAGATCAGGAACAATAACAAATTAGACCTCCTTCCCAGGAACATCAACACCTACCAGACAGTGGAGCTTGAAAAAGAACTTCCTGAGCTTAACTCCTCCAAACTCTCCGAAAACGTGGGCAAGACCGTCAGGGTCCATGGAGAGGTGATACAAGTAAAGCAAACGGCAGGTCCGACCATATTTACTATTGATGATGAGACCGGCCAGATATCTGCCGCAGCCTTTGAAAGTGCCGGAGAGAGAGCATATCCGCACATAGATGCCGACATGATAGTATCTGTTACCGGTGAGATACAGCTTCGCGGAGAGAACGTCCAGCTTGAGGTCCGCAGCATGAAACGGATGACAGGGGACAAGGAAAAAGTAATAAGGACCCGTATAGAAGCTGCTATCGACAGCAGGGCTGAACCCCATGAGATCAAGTTCCTGGTCAAGAGCGATGTGCTGGAGAAGCTCAGACCAGCCATGAAACAGGTCGCAAAGGAGATAAGTAAAGCTGTCATCAAGTCCAAGCCCATCCTCCTGAGGCATCATGCCGATGCGGACGGTATGACGGCGGCGGTTGCCATTGAAAGGGCAATACTTCCACTCATCAAAGAAGTTAACGGTGCTGATGGAGAATACTATTTCTACAAAAGGGCTCCCTCAAAGGCTCCTTTCTATGAACTGACAGACGTTACCCGGGATGTTTCCTTTGCTCTGGAAGATACCGTCAGGCATGGGCAGAAAATGCCCCTGGTCGTGAGCGTGGACAATGGTTCTACCCTGGAAGACCTGCCTTCTTTCAGAATAGCCCAGGTATACGATATTGAGATGGTTGTCGTTGACCATCATCACCCTGATAAGGAGGTTGACCAGTTCCTCAAAGCTCATGTCAATCCGGCGCATGTGGGGGGAGATTACAGTATCACAGCAGGCATGCTCTGTACTGAAGTTGCCCGTATGATAAATCCGGACATTGAAAAAGAGATCCTGCACCTGCCTGCGGTTGCAGGTGTAGGTGACCGTGCTGATTCGGATGAGGCAAGAGATTACATAAAACTGGTGTCTGATAGGTACTCATTGCAGGACCTTAAGGATATGGCGCTTGCGCTTGACTATGCAGCCTACTGGTTAAAATTCAGCAGTGGGAAGGGAATAATTGATGATATACTGGACATGGGAGACCACAATAGGCATCATAATCTTGTCAGCCTGTTCTGTGAGCAGGCCAACGGCATGATCAACGAGCAGCTTGAAGCGTGCATGGCACATGTAAAAGCACAGAAGCTTCCCAACGGAGCCATACTGAACGTCCTGGACGTTGAGAACCATGCCCACAAATTCACTTTCCCACCACCCGGAAAAACATCCGGTGAGGTGCATGACAGACTTTGCCGGAAATACGAAGGTCAGCCGGTTGTTACTCTGGGATATGGCCCTGACTTTGCTGTGATCAGGTCCAAGTACGTCAAGATGAACATCCCAAAAATGGTCAGAGAACTGCATGATGAGATCGAAGGTGGTGGCGTCAACGGAGGAGGACACCTGGTTGTTGGCAGCATCAAGTTCGTAGAAGGGATGCGTACCCAGGTACTGGCAAAGCTTGCAGAAAAGATAGGAGCAGTGGAAGTGGAATAAGAACCCTTCCAACTGCAGTTATTTTTAATAGTATTTACTTACCCATCAGTCCACACGGACTATGCGCACCAATGGCCGGACAGGCACATCTGAAATGACCTCAGCGCCTTTCTTATCCACCAGAACAGCTATTGCAACAGGTTTACCGCCTTCTTCATGGATGCGTTTGACCACTCCCGTCATGGTGGAACCACTGGTGATCACATCATCCACAATAACACATTTCTTACCCCTTACAGTACTGAAGTTCCCGCTGAAATCGCCTTTCAGGCTCCTGTCATCAGCAGGATCGTAATGTGCGTGGAATATTGCAAGGTCTGTACCCAGCTCTTCTGCCATAAGGCTCGCTAAGGGTACACCGCTAAGCCCGATACCCACAATGAGATCAACATCATCTTCTGTCTGCTCCACAGACTCCAATACCATATCACAGAGCACTTTTGAAATGTTACGCAGCCTGTAAGCGTTCTTGCCTATGTTGGTCCAGTTCACAGAAATGTCCTTGGGTGCAGGTGTACTTACATCTTTCTTTGCGCGTGTGAGAAGCCAGGTCACAGTATCCCTGGAAACGTTAAGCTCATCTGCTATTTGCCTTGAGGTAAGCCCGTTGGACTGTAACTCCACTGCCTTCTGAATCAGATTCTCTATATTCTTCATATGATCCCTGCCTGTGATCTTTAACGGGTATTCTAAAATGTATTCTATAAAGATGTCATTACTACATATACAAGTATTGTTATAATTTTCTTTTGCGTCCTTTTCTCATAGGAGAGCCACATACGGGACATATATCCCCCGAATCGAACTTCCTCTTACATCCAATGCAGACCTTCTGCCATATAAGCACGTCCTTTATCTTCTTCTGGACAACAGGCTCTACTTTTATGCCCAGCATACTGGCAACGTTCTGCACTGCGTAATCGTCCGTAAGGAGCACCGCCTCTTCCTTAAGATCATAAGCCTTGGCAAGCACTTCAATGTCAGTAAGGGACAGCTCCTCATGGTCCTTTGATACACCGGAAACCTCTGCAACCCTGTCAAGCGCCTCCTGCGAGGGCAATTCCACTCCCAGACCCTGTTCCCTGGCAAGGTCAAAGCGAAGCCTTGACTCACTGCTTTTGAGCTCATCCACCACTGAAGGAACAGTAATGGTATAAGTAGCATCAACTGGTTTTCCCATTATGAAGACAGCAGAGTCGGCTATATAAAGAGGCATGCAGCTGCATTAGAACTTCCAGATAGATTAAACCTTTGAGCGGGAAACTTTATTTTAACTAGGATGCAGCAATAAGAACAGAAACAAAGTAAAGGATCGTTTTAATAGACGATCATATTTCAGGCCACTACAGAGGACAGGAACATGGACACAGAGAAAGCAAGGGAAGTAATCGTTGGTTTTATCAGAGAAAAAGTAAGAGAAGCAAATGCTGAGGGGGCTGTCCTTGGTATCAGCGGAGGTGTCGATTCCGCACTTGCAGCATATTTATCTGCTGAAGCCCTGGGAAAGGATAAAGTACTGGGCATACACCTTCCGGAACTCAATCTTACATCCGCTGAGGATGTGCTTGATGCGACCGAAGTGGCACACAGGCTGGACATAGATTTCAGGGCCATAGATATCTCAGGGATGCTCACAGCTTACCTTGAGAACATTCCGGATGGGGATAAGGCTACTCCCCATGCAAAAGGGAACCTTAAGGCCCGCATCCGGATGTCGGTGCTTTATTACCATGCCAACATGCTAAACAGAATAGTAATAGGCACAGGAAACAAAACAGAGCTGCTGCTGGGTTATTTCACAAAGCATGGCGATGGAGGGGTAGACATCCTGCCTCTTGGGGATCTGTATAAGACCGACGTGTGGGAGCTTGCAGCCTCGATGAGAGTACCTGAAGCCATTATCAATAAGGCACCTTCTGCTGGTCTCTGGAGTGGCCAGACCGATGAAAAAGATCTGGGCATAACATATAAAGAAGTGGATCGGTTCCTTTCACTGCTGCTTGAAGGAGAAACGAACGAGGTGGCACGGAACACTGTGGGCATTACAGGAGAACAGGCAGATTCAGTGATGCGCAGGATCAAAACGAATGCCCACAAACTGAGAACGCCACATATAGCAGATCTTGGACATTTGAGATGATATTATCGTGAGGGAAATATGTTTGATCTTGAGGGCTGCATCCTGACAAGTGGTTTTGCCAGATGCCTGCGGGCACACGGAGGCACCTCGTACATGCCTGGCTCAATGTCCCTTTTTTGTTGTACCTGCACCAAAGAAGATGATCTTGTGCCGCATTTTCTGCATCTGTAGCCCTGTCCCCTGCCTGCGGATTCCATCCTTTTTCCACAGGAAGGACACTCGGGATTATGGGAAGCCACCAACGGTGCAAGGGAAACTACCTCTATCTTCTCGATGTTCAGGGCTTTGTTCATAAAACTTCCATAAACCTTGACAACATCACCCTGGATGAGCTTGCGCACCAGTGATCTGAAATCCTTGGTTGGTTCAAAGGCCGCACATTCTACAGAAACTCCACTGCTATCAGATATAGAGAAGATGGTATGCCCTCCAGGTATCGTAAATGGATCACATGAAACTGACCCTGAAACGATATATGACCGCATCTCTTTGATCTCGGATATACTGCCAACAGGTATCAAATGCATATCAGTTCCCTGGTTAGTGCAGTATATGCATGATCTTTCCGGAAGTTCTGATATTATCATTTCCGCTGTCCTTTTCACCACATCCGGATCCCTGCCCCTGATACCATATAGCACCGGGTCCGGGGAATGAGGCACACACACCACAAGTCTATTTGACACATCCACTGTGTCCCATGTAACGGGATAAGTGACACCATCGGCAATAAAGAAGCTTTCTTTATCCACATTTCTGGGGGTACCCCATTTCTCCCTTTGCCTGTAGGCAAGATACTCAAATGTGTGGTCCCATCCGGGGTTCAGCATAGCACCACAGGCAGCCAGCGCACCTATGAGACCTCGGCCATTCTTGAACCCCCTGGCCCGCAGGCCGGTTTCGGCAATTATGGACTTTGCCTCTTCGATAGAAAGGACCGTTCTTACAGCACGCTGGAAAAAAGTACCCAGGGTATCCTTGACCCTGCCGGCTTCATCATCCTGTACAAAGACAACTCCCGGATTTGTCATTTCACAATCCATTGCTGACATTGCTGCAACCCTGGAAATGACATGTTCCATCACTTTATCCGGACAAGAGGTTCCTATATTAATGCCTACGCATGCATTGCCTCTGGTCTTGTAGGGGATAGTGGGATTAAGGCGAACAAGTATGGGAAGCTCCAGGATGCTGCCATACTGTTGCAGTTCTTCCATAAGCAGGGCTCCCAGATATGTTGTGCACATGCCTTCCCTTGAATCCGTATCATCTATGCCTATGAACATGGTGTTGACCTTGATAATCTGGGTTATTGATGAGCTGCATACAATTAAGTTTTCTGCAGGAAAGATGGGGTAAGGATAACAGAAGGGCTAAAATTCATATAGATGCGCAAACAATCATTTAGTAGTCATGACGAAAGACATCCTCATACATCAGATAGTAGATGTACTGAAACAGGCGGACTTCATTGTTTCAAAGCGCTGTAACATCAGGCCGAGGAGTTTTGATCTTGCTGCAAGGAAAGATAACATCCTGCTTTTCTGCAAAGTATTGTACAATATCGATGGGCTGAACGAAGAAACGGCCCATGAGATGAAAGCACTTGCGCGATATCTGGGCGGTTCAGCCATTCTCGTGGGTGCCAAGACCCGGGATCAGATGCTTGAAGATAGTGTAGTGTACATGCGATATGACATACCTGCGGTCAACGTGCAGACACTTTATGATTACTTTGTGGAGAACGTGCCTCCGCTCGTATCTGCAGCACCGGGAGGATTATACGTATCGATAGATGGTGATGTGCTGAAAGAAGCACGTACGCAGCAGGCAATGTCCCTGGGCACCCTTGCTACTGAGCTGGGAGTTTCCAGAAGGACCATCAGCAAATATGAAGAAGGTGGAATGGATGCGTCCATAGATGTAGTGCTGCATCTGGAAGAGCTGCTTGATGTTGCACTTGCAAGATCCATAGATATACTACAGGCTTTTGAAAAGAAGCTCAAGGAACCGCCAATGCCAATTGAGGAAAAGAAATACCCGCAAGAGGATAATGTTCTTGATATGCTTCATTCCCTGGGATACCAGGTGGTTTCAACATCACAAGCGCCTTTCAAAGCAATATCCAAAGATAACCACGATACAATGCTTACAGGGGTCAGCACTTATAGTAGTGCGATGATCAAAAGAGCTGATCTGATGAGCAGCATCTCCAGTGTAACGCAAACAAGGTCCGTGTTTATAATAAAAGGTCCAACCAAGTCAGAAACTGTGGAGAACACAGTTCTTATCGAAGAAAAAGAACTGGATAGAATGGCCGGACCAGAGGAGTTCGTAAGCCTCATTGACGAGAAAACAAAATATAAAAAACATTGATGTTTTTTATTTCAGTTGTGGACCAAATCCAAAAATCTAATTATATGAAGATACTTTAAGAGCCTATAATGACCACCAATATAGGAGTTTTAGTATCAGGCAGAGGTTCCAACCTTCAGTCTATCATCGACCATGTGGAAAGCGGCTATCTAAAGAACGTAAAGATCAGCGTGGTCATCAGTGATGTTAAAGATGCTTATGCATTAGAGCGTGCAAAGATGCATGGGATAGATGCTGTTTTTATTGATCCGCAAGCCTATGGAAGCAAGATAGGATTTGAAAAAAAGATAATTGGAACATTGCAGCTTTATGGTGTGGATCTGGTGCTGCTCGCGGGATACATGAGGATCTTAGGAAGTGAAGTGATCCGGACATATAAAGATAGGATCATGAACATACATCCTGCGTTGCTTCCTTCTTTTAAAGGTCTGCATGGTCCCAGACAGGCACTTGAATATGGTGTCAAGGTCGCAGGATGTACTGTACATTTCGTTGATGAGGGAATGGATAGCGGGCCCATAATACTCCAGAGCTGCGTACCTGTGAAAGATAATGATACAGAGAGCACTCTTGCCTCACGGATACTGGAACAGGAACACAGGATATTCCCAGAAGCAGTAAAACTCTTCACTGAGGGTAAACTTAAAGTGGATGGCAGGATTGTACTACGCAGATAGAACTAACCTTAAAACAGCTTGTAATTGGATGATACCATGTCCTATATTTCAGAGATAGACCCCGAGATCGCCGAAGCACTGAAGCTAGAAGCGAACCGCCAGGACTACAAACTCAACCTCATAGCATCTGAGAACTATACGAGCCGTGCGGTCATGGAAGCACAGGGCTCGATAATGACGAACAAATATGCTGAAGGTTACCCCGGTAAGAGGTACTACGGAGGCTGTGAATTCGTAGATATTGCCGAGAACCTGGCGAGAGATAGAGCAAAGGCCATATTCGGCGCAGAGCATGTGAACGTGCAACCCCATTCCGGCTCAGGTGCCAATATGGGAGTATATTTCTCAGTACTCAAACCAGGGGACACAATAATGTCCATGGACCTTTCACACGGAGGCCATCTTTCACACGGAAGTCCTGTCAATTTCGCCGGCCAGCTTTACAAGATAGTACCCTATGGAGTATCCAGGGAAACAGAGGCATTGGATTACGATGTACTTATGGAGATGGCAAAGCAGGCAAAACCCCGGATGATCGTGTGCGGGGCATCTGCTTATTCCCGCACCCTTGACTTCAAGCGCTTCAGAGAGATAGCTGATGAAGTTGGCGCATATCTGCTGGCAGATATCGCCCATATTGCCGGACTTGTGGCAGCCGGAGTACATCCAAGTCCTGTACCTTACGCGGATTTCGTGACCACCACCACCCATAAGACCCTGCGGGGGCCCAGGGGTGGAATGGTCATGTGCAGGGAAGAATATGCAAAAGCGCTTGATAAGGCCATATTCCCCGGAATACAGGGTGGACCCCTTATGCATGTGATAGCTGCAAAGGCTGTAGCCTTCAAGGAAGCCCAGAGCGAACAGTTCAGACAGGACCAGGAACAGACAGTAAAGAATGGAAAAATGCTCGCTGAGAGCCTCATTGAGAGGGATTTCAACATTGTTTCAGGAGGTACCGACAACCATGTAATGCTCCTGAACCTCAACAAGTTCAATATAACTGGAAAAGAGGCTGAAGCAGCCATGAGCAAGGCTGGCATCATCCTCAACAAGAACACCATACCTTTCGAGACCAGAAGTCCGTTCATTACCAGCGGTGTCCGGATAGGTACCCCTGCTGCAACCACCCGGGGTATGAAAGAGATGGAAATGGTGGACATTGCGGGTTTCATAGAGAACGTGATCCTTAACATTGGCAACGAGCAGGCTCTTATGGAGATCAGTTCTGATGTGGAACAGCTCTGTAGCAGGTTCCCGATATATAAGTAAAGAGGTGAGTGGCGTGGTGGACGAGGAATATAGCACAAGGGTGATCGATGGGCGCAGCCTTGCAAAGAAAGTGGAGGAAGAGGTAAAGAAGGGCGTAGAGGCACTTAAAGCGGAAAAGGGCATAACTCCTGGTCTTGCCACCATTCTGGTAGGGGAAGACCCTGCTTCAAAGATGTATGTACGCCTTAAGCACAAAGCATGCGAAAGGGTAGGCATACATGCGGAAGACCATGATCTTCCGGCCACGATCTCACAGGAGGAGCTTATAGCTCACATTCAGCAGCTCAACCAGCGGAACGACATTCATGGGATACTGCTGCAACTACCTCTTCCACGACATCTTAACGACAAGGAGGCCATGCTGGCCATAGATCCCAGGAAGGATGCCGATGGATTTCATCCGTACAACATGGGGAATCTCCTGATAGGTAATGAGGGCTTTGTGCCCTGCACTCCCAAAGGAGTTATCCGGGCAATGGAAGAGCATGGTGTCCAGATACAGGGCAAGCATGCCGTTGTTGTCGGGCACAGCAACGTTGTGGGAAAGCCCATGGCTGCAATGCTGATCAACCGTAATGCTACTGTTTCGGTGTGTCACGTATTCACCCAGAACCTTGAACAATACACTCTTGATGCAGACATACTCGTAGTTGGCACAGGCGTCAAACACCTCATCAAGGCCGACATGGTAAAAGAAGGAGTTGTCGTTTTTGATGTAGGGATCACCGAAGAGAATGGAAAGGTGTACGGTGATGTGGATTTTGAGAACGTTATCAAAAAAGCCTCCCTCATAACCCCCGTACCCGGAGGGGTGGGACCGATGACAATTTCCATACTCATGCAGCATGTGCTGATGGCAGCTAAAGATGCGTCTACATAGAGATAGATGCAGTATATGTCGATTCCATACTTTGTCGGATAGAAAATGTTCGTTGATGCAGACATCTGCGGTTTGAAAGTTGGTGATGAACACCCTGTAAGGATAATGGGAGTTATTAACCTCAGCCAGGAGTCTTTTTACAGATCATCTGTGGTGAACATAGACTCCATACTGGACAAGGCACACGGTATGGTGGACGGCGGTGCCACTATCCTGGATATAGGAGCACGTTCCACATGGCTGCTTGCAAAGCCAGTGATAAGCAGGGAAGAGGAAATACAAAGGCTTGTACCTGCACTTGATATTCTGAAAGATAATATTGATGCTCTCATTTCAGTGGATACGATGTTTGCTGACATTGCTGAAAAGGCTCTTGAACTGGGAGCCGACATGATCAACGATGTTTCCGGTTTCAAAGCTGATGAGAGAATGCTGGATGTTCTGGTGGAGCATGGCTGTCCTGCAGTGGCCATGGCCACCGAGAAGATTCCCGGCGATCCGATAAGTATGGATGCCATAATGGACTCCCTGGCCGGCATCATCAGGCAGGCACATGACAAAGGCATGGACACCAGCAAGCTCATTCTTGACCCTGCAATCGGTAAATGGGTGCCTGAAAAGATACAAATATACGATTTCGAGACCATCGACCAGTTCGACAGACTGAAAGTGTTCCACAAACCACTCCTTGCAGCGATATCGCGCAAATCCTGCATTGATGCAGTATTGCACAGGCCGCCAGAGGAGAGATTGTATGGTACCTTGGCTGCCACTGCTATTGTGGTACACAAGGGAGCACACATCATAAGGACACATGATGTACCCCAGACAATGGATGTGGTAAAAGTGGCTGCAGCCATGCGCAGCAGGCAGTCTGTGGTAAAAGAGAATGGTTTTGAGGTCTCTGTGCTGAACATTGTGGACCCTGAAGATGCTGTGCGGACCATGAACGAGATGGGTGTCACCGGGATCGGCTCCCGGATAATGAAAAAGAAAACCGTTTCCAGGGTACTGAGAATATCCAATATAACCACCACTGAAGCCCTGATAATTAAGCAGGAGATACTGGCAAGAGGAGGCGATGCGGCCCTTGAACGCAATGCTGTGTCCCATGAGACAGAAAACACTGACATCCTTATAATGGGAACGATATTGCAGCTTGAAAAGCTTGCAAAAAAACTGGAATACCAGGCCCGTAACCTGCCTGTTATTTCCAGGATGATCCTGAATACCCTGCAGCTTGATGATAATGTGGAGTACCGCTATTTGAGGGAGCTATGATCATCTCTTCTTCAAAACCATTCGAGGAAGTGCTTGCCGCCCTTGAGGGTATTGACAATATTTTTGTGATCGGCTGCAATGTCTGTGCTGCAAGGCTGCATGTGGGAGGCGAGCCTGAAGTGCTTGACATGTGCGATAAACTGAAAGCAGCCGGGAAACATGTTGTCGGCTGGGTTCTGCCCACTGCCGCCTGCAGCATTCGATCCCCTGAAACGCTCGTGGAGAAGGACCCGGATATACAGAAAGCTGATGCTATCCTTGTCATGGCATGCGGCAGCGGTACTTCAATAGTATCCAGACTTGTGGATGTACCGGTCTATCCTTCCAACAACACTGATTCTCTGGGAGGAAGGTCAGGGGAACAGGTTCTCCCACAGCTATGTGAGATGTGCGGTGCATGCAATATACAGGAATTCGGAGGCATATGCCCTAAGGCCAACTGCCCTAAAGGCTTGCTCAACGGTCCATGCGGAGGATCCATATCCGGTAAATGCGAGGTTGACCCCGAAAAGGACTGCGCATGGGAACTTATCTACAGGCAGCTTGAAAAAATTGGGAGGCTGGAGCTGCTGGAGAAGGTGATCGAGCCGAGAAGATACTGCTGATAATTTTACGTCTAATATTGAAGCTTCAAAAGACTTGAAAAGAAAATGTATAAAGAGGTGCAGGTCAGCGCCAAACAATACAGGGAATACAAAGAAAATCGGTAATCAAAGAAGAGAAACACGTCATTAGACCACTGGAAAACAAAGATCTGTACCCTCGATACTTTTTTTTATCCATCCTAAGTCCCATATAGAAACCTATTTATAACATAATAAGGGTTGAATATTCGATATGTCTACTCCGACATAACGCTGCTGGCAGCATTTAAGAAAATAAGACTACCTGGCCAAAACCTGCCGGCAGCTCAATCCCAAGATAGTTTTGATCTAAATATAAGGTGGTGTCCTGCATGGATAAAAAGAACCAGACGTTACTTACGGCTGCAATAGTGATCATCATGATCATAGCTCTTGCCGCTGTATTCATGAATTCAAATAATGAAGAACAGCAAGCTCAACAACAGGATCAGCAACAAGGATCTCAGCCTACACAGATCAACGTTGCTGCAGCTGCTAGCCTCACTGAAGCATTCACAGACATTGAAAAAGAATTTGAGGCAGAAAATTCAAACATCGATATTGTTTATAACTTTGCAGCATCAGGAACTCTCCGTACACAAATAGAAGCTGCTCCGGAAACAGCAGATGTATTTGCTTCAGCAGCTCAGGACCAGATGGACATGCTGGCATCCAAAGGATTCATATATAACGATACGCGAGAGGACTTCGTAGAAAACTCACTGGTAATGATAACTCCATCAGGAAATGCTCTTGGACTTATCGGCATGCAAGATCTTACCAAGACCGAAGTGGAAAAGATTTCCATGGGTAATCCTGATACTGTACCTGCTGGAAAATATGCAAAAGAAGGACTGACTAACGCAGGGCTTTGGGATAATGTATCAAGGAAGACACTTTTAGCAGAAAATGTTAAACAGGCCCTTGTTTATGTCGAAACAGGAGAAGCCGAAGCAGGATTTGTATTCAGTACAGATGCATCATCTGCAAAGAACGGTTCAATTGAAGTCATTGCTTCAGTTCCCGTAACCACACCTATTACTTATCCCATAGCTGTAGTGTCAGCTACACAACATAAGGATGATTCCCAGATGTTCATAGATTTCGTCACAGGAGAAAAAGGTAAATCCATACTGGAACAATATGGCTTCAGTATTCCTCAGACCGGATGAACTCAAATGCTTGACCAGGTATGGTTCCCTTTATACATAACGCTTAAGATATCACTGGTATCTTCGTTAATAGTGGCAATACTGGGTACCTTGATATCCTATATCCTGGCCAGAAGGGAATTCATGGGCAAGTGGCTTATCGATTCACTGGTCACTCTACCTATGATACTTCCCCCTACAGTAACCGGATACATGCTGGTCGTGCTTCTGGGAAAGAACGGGATCCTTGGAAATATCTTGTTCGACCTTACAGGGATCAGATTACTTTTCACCTGGCAGGCAGCGGTCATCGCTGCATTTGTTGTATCCCTGCCCCTTATGGTCAAGACCACTACCGCGGCTATAGAGGCTGTGGACAGAGAGCTGGAATATGTGGCCTATACCCTGGGAAGGAACGAGCTTGAAACTGCATTTTTTATCACCCTGCCTCTTGCCAAAAAAGGCATACTTGCCGGTATCGTGCTGAGCTTTGCAAGAGCAGTGGGGGAATTCGGTGCAACGCTTATGGTCGCCGGGAATATCCCTGGCAGGACCAATACTATGGCCATCTCCATTTACAGTGCATTCCAGGGCGGGAACAGTGAACTTGCGAACACACTGGTGATAATACTCGTGCTGATGTCCCTGGTATCTATGGCTGTCACTACAAAACTCGTAAATAGCTGGAAGATCTGAGGTGGGATGCATGGGGATCAAAGTTGACTTCAGAAAACGATTTTACAGGGACAATGACAGGAAGAAAGGAAAAGAACCTTCTTTCACCGTGGATGTCAGCTTTGAAGCAGGCAACGAACTCGTAGTACTTTTTGGCCAGTCCGGCTCCGGAAAGACCACAACCTTACGATGTATCGCAGGTCTGGAAAAACCCAATGGAGGAAAGATCACTGTGA
>CALBTS010000081.1 GCA_937968035.1 uncultured Methanomethylovorans sp. | reverse complement strand
ACCTGACACCAATGGCAAAGAAAAGATCGTTTTCCTGGATAAGCATATTAGCATAGGGTGTCCCGAACATGCCCAGCATTCCCAGGTTCAGGTCTTCTCTTTCATCAACCACTCCCTTTGCCATGAGCGTATTTACAGACGGTATCCTGAAATGTGCATTGAACTCCCTTATTGCCTGGCTCCCTTGCTGTGAGTTCAGGCCCCCTCCCAGATAAAGCAATGGCTTTTTGGAACGCAGCAGCAATTGGAAAAAGTCTTCACACTGGTCATCACACAGATGCCGGTCATCATGATAACTTTCTTCGAACCTTCTTACGTTAATGGCTTTATAATCATGGACCTTCTGCTGTTTGTCAAGAGGGAAATCTATGACCACAGGACCTGGTTTTCCCGATCTGGCATAGTAATATGCATCCTTGACAATTGATTCAACATCTTCATTGTTGGAAAGCTGGATTACTTTTTTGGCGGCATCTCCAAAGACGCCTGTTACATTGATGTGCTGAAAAGAATCGGTACCTATCTTGTGTTCCGGAACCTGGCCTGCAAATACAAGTAATGGAATACTGTCGCCGTAAGCATCTGCAACAGCTGTGAGAGTGTTCGTTATGGCCGGTCCAGATGTAACAATGGCAACACCCACCTCGCTACTTGACCGTGAATATCCGGCTGCACTGAATGCAGAGGATTGTTCGTTCGAATTTATCACAATCTCAATACTGCTTTTCTGAAGCGCATGGAACACAGGAAGGATTGCTGCTCCTGTATAACCAAAGACGCATCTGACCCCAAGGTCCTCCAGACTTTTGACAAGCACTTCTGCTCCGTTCATTTCTTTCATATTCAAACCTCCTTTGAAAGAAAACAGCCTGGCACAGAATGTACTAAACAGTGAACAACCCAAAAACAGTACACTTGAGCCAGAATGGTCTCTTGCTCAAGCGAATACTACTACCACTACTACAGATACATTAGGAAGAGTGTAGTTTGTGGTAGAGTTCAACATCAAAGAAGAAACGCGACAAGTTATATTAATGGATTACGGGCATGCTTTAATGTGAAAAATTTTACTTGACAGAGATCATTGTTATCATGGACACAGAAAAAATAAAAGTATGGTCAAAAAAGACTGTAGCAACCTATATATGTAAATATATACTATTAATCATTAAGTAAAGCTGCTTGGCTCCCGAAGCAGCCCATGACATCAAATACCTGAATGATGTGTTAATCATGACACATGTTGTTGTTAAAAATGTTTTTAGAAAAGAGAGCATTGGATTTACCGGATTAATAACGATCGCTTTAGTGGCTGCTAAGGCAATGGGGTTCCTGGACATCGAATGGCTATGGGTGTTTGCACCATTGTGGTGGCCGGCAGCGTTTGTTCTTGGTTTGATGCTGATCTTTGTAACTCTGATAATAATAGTACTTTTCTTAGCTATTATTGCTGTAAATGCTGTAAAGATCGCTTATCACCTGACATAAATGAAGTGGATCACATATTGTTTATGTTTTTATAAATGTATGCGATGTTGTGCTGCATTCATTGCAGCACAGAGTGCATTCTATTGAAATCTAAATAGTTACAAATAGGATGATATAGCTGGATGGATGTATAACTCCTCTGAAATTATTGGAGCGGTGATCCCTGTTTTGAACCATCATGTAAGTACTTTAGACCCTGGTGACGTTTTCCGGGATTGGCTGGTACATGCACTTGGAGACAGAATAAAGAACAAACACTGTAAAGTAGACGTTTTTAAGTACGCCCCCTCTTCACACACTGTATGCAGGTATAAGTTCAAAGGAGAGAGGTACAGTGTTATAGTAAAGTTCTTTGCAGAGCCTACGGGAAAATTGAAAAGATACAATGCTTCCGAGGCAATGGCCAAGGAATTCAATAATCTTATGGCAGTCAGGTCCATCATAAACGTTCCCGCACCAATAGCAATGCATCGGGACTTCAACTGTGCCCTTGTGACCGAGTATATATCGGGCAAGTCTCTTGCATGGCATCTTTCACATGAGACCGATCTTTATGACCGGCTTACATCTGTTGCTCACATGCAGCGCAGGCTCCATGAACATACACGACATGACTATTATGACAAGGCGAGGGACTTCGCTAATTTTCATAGTGTGCTGGACCATCTTAAGCTTGATCGCTCCACAAGGGACCATTTCGATCAGCTGCTTGGGAAATGGTGGTACAGTTCCCTGCTTGACCAGAGGCAGGGCTGTATGATACACAGGGACGCAACGCCCTCTAATTATGTGTTCCATAAAGATGTTCCATATATTCTCGATCTTGAAAGTTCTTGGTATAATGCACACTATGCACGGGACCTGGGGATAATGTGCTCCGAGCTTAAGAACCATTTTCAGCTTCAGGAAGGTTCAGGTAGGCTTGCAGAACCATATATAGGTCATTTTCTGTGGCATTACAGCAAGAACGAAAATGACTTTTTAAGAACCACCAAAGTGATTCCTTTCTTTATGAGCCTGGGCTTTTTGAGGTCTGCCAGACTGCACAGGCATTATCCACATCACGAGTATCTGATAAAGGAGGCAGCTGCATGTTTGAGATCTCTCGGATAAAAGGTATTATCTTTGATTGCTACGGGACACTGATAGATATAGATACGGACGAAGACGACTATTACACGTACGATACTGTGAGCAAATGGCTGAAATACAAAGGAGTGAAGATCGATCCTGATCTCCTAAGATCCGAATATCATTCTAAGATTCGGGATAAAATGGAAGCCTCTAAAGAAAAATATCCGGAGGTGAGAGTGGAAGAGATATTTGCAGAGATCTGCGGTGAGAACGCTATATGGAAGAGTGACACCACGTATCTGGGCATTGAGACTTCAAAGGTGTTCCGTTCAGCGTCCCTGCGCAGGCTGCATCCTTTCCAGGAAAGTCTGGAGATACTCAAAAGATACAAAGGTCTTTCCCTGTGCTTAGTTTCTAATGGACAGCGTGTGTTTTCCGAGAAGGAGTTGCGTTTTCTGGGGCTATATGAATTTTTCGATCATGTGATCTTTTCTTCTGATATGAGATACAAAAAACCCGATCAGCGCATCTTCAGGATAGCACTTGAGCGTATGAAGCTCAAACCTGAGGAAGTGCTTTCAGTTGGTGATACAGCAGAAAATGATATAATTGCGCCTCAGGAAATAGGAATGGAAGCCATGCATATCTATGATGCCTGGAGGGACTTGCTTGATTAAGGATCAAGTGATATCAGCTTTCTTCTGTTTCCAGGCAAATATTTATCATGCACATCGTCCACTTAATTTGAGGCTCGATCTCCATGAACATGATATTTGATCAAGAAATGTGTACACAATGCGGTATATGTGCGGAAATATGCCCAATGGGAATTATCTTCCGCGATGCACAGAACATGCCCTATATTCCCGATAACATGGGCTCTGCCTGTACAAGATGCGGGAATTGTGAAGCTTTCTGTCCCGAAAGCGCCATTTCACCTCTGTTCGAAACTGAACATTCTGTTATTGATGATGCTGTACTGCCTGGTATCACACCTGAACGGCTCGGCCTCTATATGAGAAAGCGCCGCTCCATACGTAATTATAAAGACGAAGTCGTTGACAGGTCCACAATAGAAAATATGCTGGACGTTATACGTTTCGCTCCTTCCGGAGTTAACAACCAGCCTGTGCACTGGCTGATCGTGCATGATCCAAAACAGGTTCAAAAGCTTACCAGACTTACCATTGACTGGATGCGCGAGATAGTTGCCTCAGACACTCCCAATCCCATGAAACCTGTAATGCAGGGGCTCATTGCAGCTTATGCCAATGGGAAAGATCCCATTTGCCGGGGCGCACCGCATCTGGCAATAGCGCATGCTCTGGCAGATAACCCCATGGCTTACACAGACAGTATCATCGCACTTTCCTGGTTCGAGCTGGCTGCCCCGGCCTTCGGACTGGGAGCTTGCTGGGCAGGTTTCCTCAAAATGGCTGCGACATCATGTAAACCCGTCACAGATGAACTTGGGCTGCCTGAAGGCCATGCAGTACAATATGCAATGATGTTCGGTTATCCGCAATATGAGGTCTGCAATATCCCGGGCAGACTTCCTTCCAGGATCGCATGGAAATGATTGGGCATAGGACTTAAAGAAAAATCTTACATTGTAGTGTGTTGGGTTTGAGGAAGATCGTCATCCGGAAAGGAATAAAGTTATTCTTCTGAGAGGTGTGATCTTCTTCAAACGGCCTCTTTTTTATTTTTTGTGCGCATGGATCCACCCTATTCAACATCTCTTCCATTTTGCTTATCTTCCGATCTGTCCTTTTGAGGCAAAATACGTTTTTGATTCAGACGGATTCCTATGTACTATGTTTTAATATCTACTATTTTGCCACAAGTGGACCAATGTTATAAAAAAAGAATAAAAGGACTATGCTCTGTCGCCTGCAGGCAACTCAAAAGTGAAGTTGCTACCCTTACCCGGTTCGCTCTCCACCCACACTCTGCCGCCATGCAGTTCGACCAGTTCTTTGACCAATGCAAGCCCAAGACCTGTACCTTCATACTGCTTGGATACAGAATTATCCAGTTGTGTGAACGGAGTGAAAAGTTTTTTCTGGTCGTCGGAAGAGATGCCTATGCCATTATCAATAACAGATATGCGTACCATCGACCCGACCAAATTTGTGCGAATGTTGATCTCTCCTCCATTGGGAGTGAACTTGATAGCATTACCAAGCAAGTTATAGATTATCTGCTTTACTTTTGCCTCATCAGCCATTAGAATGATATTAGTATCATTGTCGTTCCATATATTTACAGTTATTTTCTTCTTGGTTGTAAGAGGCTGCATTGTTGCCACCATTTCTGCTATAAGGCCCTCAAGCTTGATAAGTGTCAGGAAAAGTTCCATCTTACCAGCTTCCACTTTTGAAATATCCAGTATCTCGTTGATAAGGTTGAGCAGGTGTTTGCCGCTGTTTGAGATGTTCTGAATATAATGATTATGTTTAGTGCTTAGCTCACCGAAATATCCTTCCAGCATAGCGTCGGAAAAACCAATTATAGCATTAAGAGGTGTGCGCAGTTCATGGCTCATGTTGGCAAGGAATTCGCTCTTTGTGTGGCTTGCCGCTTCGGCAATAACCTTTGCATGAAGCAGAGATTCCTCCAGCTGTTTACGGTCACTGATATCTCTTATGATCGACTGGATGGTACATGGACGTACATCCACTACCGAACCACTTACATCTGCAACCATCTTATGTCCATCTGCTTTAATAAGTTCTATCTCCATGCGGAAAGTGCCTTCATGCTTGATCTTTTTCTGGGTCTCTAAAATTATACCCAACTGATCGGAAGGTAAAAGGTCAATGAATGTAATCTTCTTAAATTCTTCTATTGAGTATCCCAGCATATCACAAGTTCTAGTATTAACGTCGATTATGTTACCTTCCAGATCATGTATTATTATAGCATCATTGGAGTGTTCAAAAAGAGATCGGTATTTTTTCTCCTTCCTGGAAAGCTTTTCTTCAGCCTGCTTGCGCTCGGTTATATCCCGCACCACTGCCTGGGCAACGTCATGGTACCCTTCAAGAAGAGCAGCATTGATCTCCACATTAATAACATTGCCATTTGCTGTGAGGTATTTTGTTTCTCCGTGTATTGACTTTGTAACTTTGAAAATATCTAATACTTTATTTCCCGGTTCCCTTTCTTCAGGGATCTGCAGGTCAACAACCGACATATTTTGGAATTGTTCTTTGGTGTATCCCAGCATCTGGCAGGCCTTGTCGTTAACATCAAGGATCCGGCCATCCAGCCTGTTTATAAAAATAGCATCTGCTGATTGTTCTACAAGTGACCGGTACTTTTTCTCACTTCTGATAAGTTCCGCCTCTGCATGCTTTCGCCATGTAATGTTTATGACGGTGCCGAAGATCTTAACAGTTCCATCCTGCT
The DNA here is from genome assembly GCA_937968035.1 of uncultured Methanomethylovorans sp. Lineage (GTDB taxonomy): Archaea > Halobacteriota > Methanosarcinia > Methanosarcinales > Methanosarcinaceae > Methanomethylovorans. Next base: position 2,284 of record CALBTS010000081.1, on the reverse strand, counting down.
GAAGATGTGCTATTGTACTGGAGTTCACCCAGACTATATCTCCGTTATCTTTAACGAGGCGATAGTCCAGATTAACATTGTTCTCTGGATTGTGCAAAGAGAGTTTTAGTGCATCAAGGACTTTTTGAATATCCTCGAGATGGATACAGGAGAAATACTTATCCCAATCGTTCCCTATAGTTCCCCGAGGCAATCCCAGCATTTTATCCACAGCTGGAGATATATACGTATTGATGAGCTTTTCATTCTCATCAACATCAGCTTTCCAGATGATGGTATCTATTGCATTGACAACATGCTCATAGTCTTCCTCTTTTTTGACCAGCAGACTTTCGGTATTTTTGCGCTCAAGGACATTGATGATCATCTCACCTATGAGCTTCAATAGATAAAGAGTACTTTCATCCCATTCTTTTTTCTGAGTTTGACAATCCAGTCCTATAAAACCACTGAATTTACCTTTATAGGAGATAGGAACCAATAGCACAGATTGAATTCCTAACTCGATAAGTGTTTCTTTAACCGTGATGTCCTCATCAGTTAATTGCTGAGTGTCAGGGACATAAATGCTTTCAAGTTCATTGAATTTGTTTAACTGTTTTTGCATCTGAAATTTTTGGTTGACGCCGATCTGTGATCTAATACCTTCAGCATGCCATTCATGAGTCTTGATGACAAGATCCGGATCATCAGTTGCTAAAAAAATACTAGCTCTCTCTGCACCAGTGAATTTGGCAATTTCCTCCAGGGTTTGATCGATCTTAGTGTCAATATCTTTAAAACTTGTATTTATAAAATTACTGGAAATATGTGAATAGATATTTTCTTGCCGTTTTTTTTGTTCCAGTTCGCTACGTGTTTGTTTTATTATCGTGGCATCTTCGATAACTGCATGACAACCGATGACATGTCCCTCTTTGTCTGTCCGGGGTATCGTCTTAAAACGCACAAAAGCCTCTTTACCCCATTTAGAATGATAGTATGTCTCTATTTCTGTGATCTTTCCGGTTGAAATGGCTTCCCGGATGCTGGCCGATATGCCGGATGCGACCAAAGGTGGAAAGTTTAACATATTGATCTGTTTTGTGGATGCAGCTGAAGGAGAACCCATGAATTCAAGAAGAAATCTATTGACTGCAGTGACATTTCCCCTGGTATCAAATGAAAGAATACCTAAAGGTAATTCGTCAATAAGACCATTGCAATTATCTTCATCCAGTCCATCAGATAAGATCCTTTCATATTTAAGTGGAAACATATTATTCTTTGCAAATTCTATGCTCTCCATATACCAAGGTCTGAAGCTCCACCCCACTGGAAATGGCCCTTTTATACAGTAGCTATATCTGAAAATGATTATTTTGTGTTTTCCCGCGTGAATCGGGTATAGTTTATGCGGTTATGGTAATGATCTTATCGATAGCTATTGATGTGTATCGGCCTTGAACTATCTCAAGCCGGACAAAACCGTTCCCGCACTCTTTAACCTTGCCTTTGAAAGTGGCAATCCCACCGCAGTAGATCGTCACTATCCTTCCAAGGAAGTCCCGCACGATAAATTCCTCCATCATGTTCATTCTCCCGATGTATGATGGTCTCACTCTTTATTCTATGTATATAGATTTGATTTAAAAGTTTGCATTAATATAAGAATAAAAGACTCGTTCACATAATGAATTAATTAGAGGCATGTTCAGAAAATTTACTTATTAAGTTCTTTCTTTCTTCCTTTCTTTCATGCACATTTACAAATTCAGTTAGCAGCCTTTTTCAGGGGTATCTCAAAAGTGAAGTTGCTTCCCTTTCCCACTTCGCTTTCAACCCATATATGCCCTCCATGTAGTTCTATGAGTTCTTTGACAAGTGCAAGCCCCAGTCCGGTGCCTTCATATCTTCTGGCAACAGAAGAATCCAGTTGTGTGAATGGTCTAAACAGTCTATTCATGTCCTGGGGTGAGATGCCTATACCGGTATCGATCACTGATATTTGAGCCATGTTGCCATTGATGTTCGTGCGGATGATCACACGCCCTCCACGATGAGTAAATTTGATAGCATTTCCTAACAGGTTGTAAAGTACCTGTTTTATCTTGGCCTTGTCAGCAAACATGGTTTGTAGTTCCGGATCCCTGGAAACGTTTATTATGATCTCTTTTTTTGCTGCCAGGGGTTGGACCAAAGATACCATTTCGTCCAGCAGGCTATCTATATTAGTGGATTCCGGGAACAGCTTCATTTTTCCCGCTTCCACCTTGGAAATATCCAGGATGTCATTTATCAGATT
>CALBTS010000080.1 GCA_937968035.1 uncultured Methanomethylovorans sp. | reverse complement strand
TCCCGGCTCTAAGGATCACAGATCGTTAGCATCAGCGAACTTGATGAGGGTTTCGCCCAGGTCCCTTATGTATTTTGGGTTGAGGTTGAAACGGCCCCTTTTCTGGCCGGCTCGTTCTTTTGCTATCTCTACATATTCATTGTCATATTTCTCACTTGTAGCAAGGCTGATAGTGAGGAACCATCCGCCTCCCATTTTGATCTCTGCAAAGCCTTCTTCTATTGTTATCTCAGATCTTGTATCAGATGTGGTATCAATCTCTTCCAAGTACGTCACCTTTATTCTCGTCATTGCTGTGCCATGTGCAGCGGTATCGAACCGTTGTGCAGTGCAGTTGCCACAAGAGCGCCCTTTATGCCTATGCTTTCAAGCTTTTCGATATCAGCGATATCTTTCACACCGCCGCCAAGCAGCACATGGTGATGGGAAATGGAAACAATGTTACTTAAGAATTGTGAATCCACTCCGCTGGATGTGCCCACCCTGTCCATGTCAAGGATGATGATATTCCGGATATCGAGAGCATTGAGCTGATGCACGATGTCAGCAGGTTCAGGAGGCATGAGGGGATCGGAAGTGAGCACTTTCCCGTACTTTTTATCAATGCTGACATTCACTTTCCCAGGCAGAGCAGCAACAACTTCTTTTATGGTCTGAAGGGATGCAGTTTCGGTTCCAATGATGATGGTATCTGCAAGAGGACTTGCTTCCATCGCCTCTTTAAGTGAGGATATGCCGGGGTCAAGCATCGTACTGACCCTTGAGGATATTTGCCTGATCGTCGCGAAGTTGGTATTGTGATACCCCTCTCTCTGCAGAATATTAAGGTCCGCGATGTAGACTTCTTTTGGTTTCACTTCTTCTATGAGCTTTATGGGTTCTGAGGTGTTACAGATGCGGCTTGCCAGATGTACAGGTTGGTATTTCTTCCGATTCCCACCCTGAGCGTGGACCACATTCATATTATATAAATCCAGTACAAAAACGATACGAAACATATATTAACTGATAGACGTTCTCATGCTATAAAATAGAGGTCATTAACATGAAATTGCTAGTCAGCCCAATAAACAAAGAAGAGGCTATCGCTGCATACAAGGGTGGTGCTGACATCATTGATGTGAAGAACCCCAAAGAAGGCTCTCTGGGCGCCAACTTCCCCTGGGTCATCAGGTCAGTGAAAGAGGCTATAGGTTCCAACAAGCCTATAAGTGCAACGATCGGTGATTTTAATTACAAACCCGGAACAGCGTCTCTGGCAGCTCTGGGTGCTGCAGTTGCAGGTGCTCAGTATGTAAAGGTCGGTCTGTTCGATGTGCAGACAGAGGATCAGGCTCTGGAGATGCTTACGAACATCAACAGAGCGGTCAAGGATTTCGACCCTTCCAAAAAGGTAGTAGCATCTGGATATTCTGATTATAAACGCATAAATTCCATTTCTCCTTTCCTGCTCCCGGCCATCGGCGCAAAAGCCGGTGTGGACGTGGTAATGGTAGATACGGGTATCAAGGATGGCCGTTCCACCTTTGAATTCATGTCCGAGGAAGAGCTCATCCGATTCACCAGTTCTATTCGTGAGGTGGGTCTGGAATCAGCTCTTGCAGGCAGTCTCAAGTTCGAAGATCTTCCTGTGCTCAAGCGCATCCAGCCCGATATCATAGGTATCCGCGGTATGGTATGTGGGGGGGACCGCACTGCCTGTATCCGGCAGGAGCTTGTTGAGAGATTGAAGGGAATGATCTGAGCAGTTCAGGTCTCTTCCGGACATTTTCTACTTTTTCTTTTTGCGATCTTATGATCCCTGATTTTCTGTAAAGGTAATTCAAAACACTTATATATGTTTTTATGTTATGTTTGGGATGATGTAATGTTTTTTGGAATGGTGGAAGGATGAGATCAGGTTCATCTGAAAAAGTGCTCGTTACGGGCGGTGCCGGATTTATCGGCAGTCATGTTGTTGACAGGCTTCTGGCCGATGGTCACGAGGTGGTGGTGTTCGATAACATGAGCTCCGGTAAAATGGAGTTCATTGCTCATCATTTAAATGATCCGCATTTCAAGTTGATCAATGGGAATTTGCTTGAGCAGGATCAGATCCTCAGGGCATGCAATGATGTGGATCAGGTCTTTCACCTGGCGGCTAACCCGGATGTAAGGATCGGAGCTTCTAATACCAGGATGCATTTCGACCAGAACATTCTGGCCACATACAACCTTCTGGATGCCATGCACAGGCAGCATGTGAAGGAGATCGCTTTCACTTCTTCGTCCACTATATATGGGCAAGCCAATATCGTTCCAACTCCTGAGAACTATGGTCCATTAGTTCCAATTTCCATGTACGGGGCGTCCAAGCTTGCCTGTGAGGCGATGATCACAGCCTACTGTCATACTTTTGATATGAGATCGTGGATCTTCAGATTTGCCAATATAATAGGTGACCGCGGGACCCATGGTATCATAGTGGACTTTATCCATAAGCTCAAAAGGGACCCTGCTCACCTGGAGATACTGGGTGATGGAAAACAATCCAAATCCTATCTCCACGTAAGAGAATGTGTGGATGCCATGATGCTCGTTGTCCTCAAAGGCAACGACCAGGTCAATATCTTCAACATCGGTTCCGAAGATACCATTTCAGCCACCCGTATCGGTGAAATAGTGGCTGAAGAGATGGCACTGGATCCTGAGTTCCAATACACGGGAGGTTCCCAGGGCTGGAAAGGCGATGTGCCAAAAATGATGCTCTCTATAGAGAAATTAAAAGCACTGGGATGGAAACCCGGCGTAGGCAGTGAGGAGAACGTAAGAGTGACTGCCAGATCACTTTTACAAGCTATGGCATAATGTTCGGATCAAATGGCGCTCAGTAAACTATGGCAGATCATTGTATATACTGGAAGAATGCTGTCAGTAAAGCATTTAAACAGTTATAGCCTATTAATACTACGGATAAAAATATGAGTATAAGTGTCAGGCTTACCAGTGATCGCAAAATACAACTTCCGGAAAATGTAGTTCAAAAAATGGATCTGTCAACAAACGATGAGATCATCGTGGAAGTTGAAGACAACAAGTTGATCCTCATCAAAAAAGAAGGTATTCAGGCTGATAGTTTTAGCGGGCCACATAATGAGGTCTGGAATAATACCGATGCTGAAGAGTATTTGAAAGACGAAGGCAACTGCGGTGACAATAGCGGATATTGACCGATAACATATCAGTTCTCGCCATCATTTTTGCAATGGTGGCTGCAGCCTGTGCCAGGCTCACGCAGCATTGTACAAATGCCGCAAATGCGTTGTGGTAAACTCTCAATTTCTCCATTGCTCAAGTCCCGGGCAATGGATCTGATAGCTACTTTAACATCATCTTCGAACTCTATTCTATATCCTCTTTTCTTTGAAAGGTACTGGGAAATTGCAGACGGAGCCATGTCCAGCAGACGGGCGGTTTCCTGCTGTGACACCCCAAGTTTTACTAATTCCTCCGCTATAGCTGCTCTTATCGCTGGGAGAACATCCCACACTATAGTTTGGCAAGGTAATTTCATTGAAGTACAATTTGTATCATTGGATTAAATCGTTGTGGCTATATTGATGCTTCCACCATCATAGGTGTTGGTAAGTGATACTTGTATTCAAAATATATCTACATATTTTTATTAATATACAAGCCTTTTTGATATGCAAAAACAATAACTTACTTAATTAATGAGAGCCTTATGTATTATTTACTTAAAAGCGACTGAAATATAAAGAAACATTTATATTGCTTTGCATGGATAGATATTTAGATAATATGCACATAGCGATACTAAGCGAATGTGAGGTTTACGATAAGTATGCCACCTTCCGGCTTTTAATGCGGGGGCTAAATAGTTGACCATAGTTGCTGTAATTCCTGCTTATAATGAAGAAGTGTATGTAAGGGATATCATCAAAAAAGCAAGATCTTATGTTGATGAGATCATAGTTGTGGATGATTGTAGTGATGATGCCACAGCGTTCATTGCCACAAGTATGGATATAACCCTTGTCCGGCACGATAAGCCCCTTGGTAGGGCTGAGGCTTTAAAAACTGGTTTTCAGGAGGCTTATAAACTTAAGCCAAAGATCATTGTGACCCTTTATCCGAACGGATGCCATAATCCCGATGAGATCCCCAAACTTCTGGAGCCTATCTTCTGGTTACAATCTGATGTTGTCACAGGTGAGTTAAAAGGCCATGAATCTATGCCTGTGATCCTCATCGATAAAAATGGAAAAGAACAGCAGACCGTTGTAGAGGAAGCATTTTACCTTTCGGAAAGCAGATATGCTGGTTTCAGTGCTTTTTCATCCAATACTTTTGATGTCCTTAAATTCGATGGAACACAAGTCCCTGTGGAATATTCTCTGCTTAAGGACGTACAAGATGCGGGGCTTGATGTAAAAGGAGTAGAAGTATCCATTTTCGTCAGTGACGAACATGCTGTTCTGCATGAACGCAAGATCGGTGTGGTCATTCCTGCCTACAACGAAGAAAAACTTATAAGGATCACAGTTGACGGTATTCCTCCCTACGTTTCCAGGATATTTGTTATCAATGATGCAAGCACCGACTCAACTGCACAGGTGCTGGAATCCATAAAAGATCCAAGATTACATGTGATCACACATGAAATTAATCAGGGTGTTGGTGCAGCTATTCTGCATGGGTACAAACGCGCCCTGAAAGAGAACATGGATCTTATTGTGGTCATGGGTGGGGATAACCAGATGAACCCTGACCAGCTTCCTAAGCTTCTCATGCCGATCATTCAGGGCAAAGCGGATTATACCAAAGGCAATCGTCTCCTTAGCAAGGAATTTAGGGGCGGCATGAGCAAATGGCGTCTGTTTGGTAACTCTGTTCTGACAATGATCAATAAGATCAGCAGCGGATACTGGCATATTATGGACCCTCAGAACGGTTATACTGCTATCTCCCGAAAAGCCCTCTCCGGTATTGATATAGACACCCTCTTCACTTATTACGGATACTGCAATGATATGCTTGTCAAACTCAACACATTTGGTTTCCGCACCATGGATGTCACAATGCCTGCCCGCTACGGTCAGGAAAAGTCTTCTATCAAGTACAGTAAGTTCATGTTCCGTGTTTCTGGTATGCTTTTCAGGAAATTCCTGTGGCGCCTTAAGATGAAGTACATGATATTGAGTTTCCATCCTCTGGTGTTCTTCTATACCCTGGGCATGGTACTGGTGCCTATTGGCCTGCTCTTTGGAGCTTACATTTTTGCCTCCAAGTTGTTCCTTGGCTGGCCAGTGTCTCCGAATTCCCCATTGCTGGACGCTCTATTGCTGATCACTGGGATACAGTTCACTTTGTTTGCTATGCTGTTCGACATGCAGGAATCTGACAAATCTATGCAGGATAGTGAAACAGATATCCGGGGTGTGGTCTGGAACTAACTTATCCATCGTATTTACAGTAGAATGGTCTTTAGGGAAGATATCCGTTCATTAAAAAATAGAGATGATGACACCTAAAACATATCATTCCGATCAAATGGGTAAATATGCTCCCGGGCAGCAGGTCATAGGGCGATCATATGGGACCTATGGGCAAACAAAATCAATTCCGTCGAAATCTTTGCTAGTGGTGATATCTGATGTCTTATCTTGACAACCTCGATTTTTCTCTTCCCCGGTTTCGCAATATATGCGAAGCAATATCCAGGAACTATGCAACTATAACAGTATTAGAGTATTTTGACAAACCTCATCCTGATAAATTCGTCATCATGCGTCATGATATAGACCGATTTCCTGGAAATGCATTGAAAACCGCCAAGATAGAAAAGGAACTTGGGATCAAGGCAACCTATTATTTCAGGTCCAATCGAGGTGAATTCCACACAGATATAATAAAGCAGATCAGAGATATGGGCCATGAGATCGGGTATCACTATGAAGTGCTGAGCGAGGCCAATGGTGATCCGGAAAAAGCTATCGAGCTTTTCCGTTCTAATCTGGAAAAGTTAAGGCAGATATGTGATGTTAAAACGATCTGCATGCACGGAAGACCCCTGTCAAATTTCGATAACCGTGATCTCTGGAAGGTCTATAACTATAAGGATTACGGGATCGTGGGTGAAGCATACTTATCCGTAGGGGATGAGCTTAACTACTTTTCTGATACCGGCAGATGCTGGGGCCTTAAGGATAACATGAGGGATTATATTCCTGGAAATTCACAGCAGATAGACATTGATAATACCATCGATCTCATAAGACGTATCGAAAGCAAAGAACTTAATAATCTTTATATTCTTACGCATCCCGAACGGTGGTCATCTAATATTTTTTCATGGAGTGCATATTATTCCATGGACCTTGCTGTAAATTTTGGGAAGAACATCCTTATAGAGTATGGTGGACGAAAGAACCGGCTGCATGTGAATCGAAGCTTATCAATAACAGTTGACATTGAAGACTGGTATCATATTCCTTCTGTTTGCGGGTCTGATTTTTCAGTATATAAAAATGTCAAAGAATTCTTTGAAAAATGGGAAGGAAGATACGACTATTTAAGTGAGCCGACAAAAAGGGTGCTGGACATACTTGATGAATTTAACATGACCGCCACGTTCTTTATAGTGGCGGATGTTGCAGAACACTACCCGGGTCTGATCGAGTCCATTGCTGCAAGGGGTCATGAGATCGCATGTCATGGAGCCGATCACAGGTGCAGTATCAATCCTAACACAAAAAAGCCTTTACTGACCATCGAAGAGTTCGAACAGAGCACAATAGAAGCAAAGAAGATACTGGAAAAGGCCTCCGGACAAAAAGTAATTGGTTTCCGTGCACCGAACGCAGCAGTAACCGGACAAATGCTCGATTCGCTTAGAAAAATGGGTTTTAAGTATGATTCCTCAGTGGCTGTGAACTCTTTGTATAATAAAACAGATTCTTCGTTGAATTCTGTTTCAACCGTTCCTTATTATCCGGCAAAGGGCAGCCTTGAACCGGCTCCTACCGGAGACCTTATTGAATTCCCCTGGTCCTATTATGACGTAGGGATCAAAATACCGACGTCTGGCGGACCAATGCTGAGGTTCCTTGGTGCTAACCTTATCCTGAAAGGTATCAGACAGAGCTTGAATAGGGGCCACACTATATTTTACTTCCATCCCATCGATATCTGCAGGGAAGAGTTTCCGAAAGTTGGAAAAGGCCGTCCCTTCTATTGGATAATTAAAGGAGATATTGTTGAGCAGAGGATACGCTATATCCTAAAGAATTTAGACGACGTGAATGTAGTGCCATTGAAAGATCTCGTAGATGGTTTGAGATCAGTGGGTGATTCTGAGTGTTAAATTTTCAGGACCTTGATTTTACCACTGAGAAGTTTCGTGAGCTCTGTTCTGCCTTAGCTGAGAACTATACTTCTGTTACTATAGAGCAATATCTGACCGCTGGCAACGATCTGCCAGAGCGTTTTGTCCTGATGCGCCACGATGTGGATGGAAAGGCGGTCCCTTCACTGAGGACCGCCCTCATCGAAAAGGAATTTGGCATACGCGCAACTTATTATTTCAGAGCTAAAAGGAATATCTATGTTCCTGAGATCATGCAACAGATCGAAGCAATGGGACATGAGATCGGGTATCATTATGAGACTTTGAGTGACTCCAATGGTGACTATGAAAAAGCGATAAAGATGTTCGAGGAAGAAGTAGAGAGATTCAGAAGCATATGTACCCTGAAAACCATAAGTATGCATGGAGCCTCTCTATCAAAGTATGATAACCGGGACCTTTGGAACCGATATGATTTCAAGGATTTTGGAATTATCGGCGAAGCGTATTTATCGCTCGGAGAAGAACTTAATTATTTTACTGATACCGGAAGGGGCTGGAACTCAAAGAATAACCTTAGAGATTTTATTCCGGGAAGGACGCAAAAGTTCGTCGCTGAAACAACTGATGACCTTATCAGATTGATAGAGACCGGCAAGATGGAAAATCTATACATCACGCTGCATCCGGATCGCTGGACATCGACCACTTTCAGGTGGGCTTTATTCTGGGTACAGGACCTGGCATTCAATTCCGCAAAGAAAGCACTGAGGATGATGAGAAAGTGAAGATCATTGACAGCATCCAGAATAAACTTATTGTAAAAATGGGGTTTAAATATTACGATGAGGACAAGTACCTTATTCAAAAATGTATAAAATGCTCTAATAAGAAAGATCCAAGTGTCCTTGATGTTGGCTGTGGGACCGGGCATCATTCGTTATTATTTGAAAAATACGGGGCAAAGGTAACTGCCTTCGATTATGATGAAAGTGCGATAGAGAAGGCAAAAGAAAACAGGATAAAAAATAACTCAAGTGTCACATTTCTGGTTGCTGATGGAAGATATCCGGAAAAATATTTCACTGAGAAATATGATATTATATTTATGGCGGGCTTCTCAATATTTGGGATCGATCTAAATAAACCAATAATGACAAAATATCTTTCCATGCTTGCTGAAGGAGGTATATTGGTCCTGGTACATAATTCGAATCTAACCGGGCTTGTCAGGAAAACGAACTGGAAAAATCATACGATTGAAGATCTCAGATCTTTCTTTGAAAGTGTAGGAAGCAATATTGAAAAAATATATTTTTACGACAGACATATCACTATAAAGATCTTACGCCGCTTCGCCATTACTGGTCTATCTACGAAAATACACATTCTTATATCTAAAATAACGAAATTTCCCTGTGCAATAGTTTTCATTGTGAGTAAAAGTAAGAACGGCAATTAATCATCATGCAGAAATCTTATAACGGTGAAAAAATGAGAGTACTTTTTAATGTTGGTCATCCTGCTCAAGTTCATTTCTTCAGGAACGCAATAAGGATCCTTGAAAGCAAAGGCCATATCTGTAAAATGACAGCAGTTGCTAAAGATGTGTCGTTGGATCTGTTGGATGCTTACGGATTTGAATATGATATAGTTGGAAGTGCTTACCCAACTTTGTTTTCAAAGGCAGTTGAATTATTGAAGATCGAGAAAAGACTCTATAAAATTGCCCGCTCTTTCAAACCCGATATTCTGGTAGGTGGCTCAGGTAATGCATATAGTGCTCATGTGGGCAAACTTATACACAAGCCTTCTATAGTTTTCGAGGACTCTGAAAAAGGAACCATAGAACATCTTTTAACAGATCGTTTTGCCTCTGTTATCTTTACTCCGTCCTCATACAAAAAGAAGATAGGGGATAATCAATTATACTTGAACGGGTACAAAGAACTGGCTTACTTGCATCCGGATTATTTTCATCCCTCACAAGCGGCTCTTAATGAGCTTGGTCTGACTACAGAGGATAGATACGTAATTTTCAGGTTTGTTACATGGAATGCAGATCATGACATTGGTCATCATGGTATAGAAAACAAAATAAAGTTCGCTCAAGAGCTCGAGAAATATGGACGGGTACTGATCACTTCAGAAGGTAAGCTGGAGCCGGAGCTGGAAAAATACAGGGTCAGAGTTTCTCCGGAAAAGATACATGATCTGCTGTACTATGCACAGATGTTCGTAGGCGATAGTCAGACCATGACAACGGAAGCTGCCGTTTTGGGCGTGCCTGCGATCCGTTGCAATTCTTTTGTGGGAAAAGATGATATGTCCAATTTCATCGAACTTGAAGAGAAATATGATCTGATCTTTAATTACAGTGACTCAGAAGCAGCATTGAACAAAGCACTTGAACTTGTAAAAGTACCCACGCTTAAGGAAGAGTGGAGCAAGAAAAGAGAAAAGTTACTGAATGACAAAATTGATGTCACCGCATTTATAGTGTGGTTCATTGAAAATTATCCGGAAAGTTTAAAGGAAACAAAAGCAGGCGTTCCCTTTAATTCAAAATAAGGTGAGATCATGAAGATAGCAAGCATAGTCGGTGTGAGACCTCAGTTCGTAAAAGCATCTGTTGTTTCCAAACAATTACGAAAAGATCATGAAGAGGTATTGATCCATACGGGTCAGCACTATGACTATAAAATGAATAATGTTTTCTTCACTGAGTTAAATATTCCTGAACCCGAATATTTTCTCGGCATCGGCTCAGGTTCACATGGATATCAGACAGGAGAAATGCTGAAGAAAATAGAAGAGGTGCTGATCAAAGAAGAACCCGAGATCGTTTTGACATACGGTGATACCAATTCGACACTTGCCGGTGCTCTTGCAGCTGCAAAACTGCATATTAAAAATGCACATGTGGAATCCGGGTTAAGAAGTTTTGACCGATCAATGCCTGAAGAGATCAACCGGGTTTTGACCGATCACTGTTCTGACCTGTTGTTCTGTCCCACTGAAAATGCGGTTGATAATCTGAAAATGGAAGGAATAAAGGATAATGTCTATCTGACTGGCGATGTGATGGCCGATTCCCTTTTGCACAATAAGGAAATAGCAGAAACAAGATCAACGATCTTATCTGATCTTAACTTAAAGAGCAAAGAATATGCAGTAGCTACAATTCATAGAGCAAGTAATACAGATATTAAGGAAAATCTGCAAAATATTGTTGATGCGTTCTCTCAACTGGACGAAACCATTGTATTTCCGGTGCATCCAAGGACCCAGAAGCTGCTGAAAGAGTATGGCCTCTATGAAAGGCTGAACTCATCCGTGAAACTGGTAGAACCTCTTGGCTTCCTGGATTTTATAAAGCTGATGGGTCATTCAAAACTGATCCTCACTGATTCAGGCGGAATCCAAAAAGAGGCATATATTTTAAAGGTCCCATGTATAACGCTCAGAGAGAACTCTGAATGGGGTGAAACTATTGAGGATGGCTGGAATATTCTTGTAGGAACTGATAAAGCAAAGATATTCCAGGCGGTCAGCTCGTTCCGTCCATCATTAAAACTGCACAGGAACAGGTTTGGAAACGGAGATGCTGCTGAAAAGATCGCTTCTATCATTGGAGG
>CALBTS010000079.1 GCA_937968035.1 uncultured Methanomethylovorans sp. | reverse complement strand
AATACAACTCTGATTATTTTTTACCGCCAACGAAGAACTGTAATGCTTACACCCAAAACCCTCATCCCCTCTGATAATACCCTCAATACCATCCTCGGTAATATCTTTCCACATCTTAAAACCATCAAGATAGTCAGAAATATTATCAATCTGGCCCTCTCCCAGTCTAACGAACCTGTCAATGATTGTCTCAACAGGATCATCAGATATATCATTTATATAGTATTTATTGGTTACTGACAATCTTTCAGCTAATTCCCTGGCCACAGATGCATCGTTCCCTTTAACAGCCATTGAAGCTTTTAGCCCCCAGGTAATCGTTTTAATCTTCTGATAATCAGAACTGGCACCCAGAAACAAGCATAATATTCCCCTACTATCGTATCCGCCTGATAATGGCAACACCCACTTTGTAAGATCAAGGTCAAGACCTTTAAATGACGACATCAGGCTTTTTAAGAGCAACTCTTCATGTTTTTCATCTGTCCTTTTTACTTCCTTAAATTCAATTGGGTTGGATGCAATTCTTAATTTCCAGTTTTTCTTATCAAGGATAATCGAAGAATCAGGTCCAAGTCTCTTTATTCTGGTATCCCATGAGAACCCAGGCCCTAATGTGCCTGTCGATAACATCCAGGTAATAACATTCTCATTAAAGTAAAAGCTGCCAAGTAGCATTATAATTGCACGCTGAGATGTAGCTGCAATTAGAAATTTTGAATCTATGTAATACCAGATCGTCCTTGAGGCTACCGGATCAGACAATATCTCGCAGTAATCCATATTATTACGGAATAATGCGAACGAACCATCCGGGAAATCCCGCAGGGGTATATGCCAGTTGTTGTCATTGTTGACAATCTGTCCCATCAAGAAAGAGGTGTCTCTGTATCGGATTGTACTATTAGGATTTATTATTCCAAATCCCGTATGCCCATCAACAGTAACTTTCGGCTCTGCTGGAGAAATATTATCAGGGGATAATCTTTTACATATTTCTTTCAGTTTCTGGCTCATTGACTCTGGCAGAGATTCTCTGGAGCAGATGAATACACATTTGGCCATTTATTATTTTTTTTATTATTGAAGGAAACTAAGCCGTTTTGGCCCTAAATAACTCCATTCGTCTTACTATGGCCAGGTCAGTTAAACAAACCATACATCCAGAAACCCATAATAAGGGGAGACAGAACAATACTATAACTTATTGATATAAAAACAATTATAGCAAATAAAAGCAATGCGCCTTTATACTTGTACCATTTTGCGAAATCTATGGAGGTCTTTAAAGTTGCAATTGTAAAAAAAAGAAATCCGACTATACCAAACTGTGATAATATGTAACCAATGCCGGTAATTTTTGAAACATTTGCTCCGATTTTGTATGTCCAGCTCTCTTCATCCTGACCTCCCAATCCTAATACGGGATTGTCTTGAAAATCCCTGAAAGCAATCATAAAGGAGGCAAAACGTTGAGGGTTTATTGATGTTTCCCTGCCAATACTGCTTTCGACAATTGAATTTATATCACCGGTTTCTTTTATAAGGCTGATAATCTTGTCCTTCATGAATGGCAGAGAAAAAATAATTACAAGAGCTGCAACAATTAATGGGAGGAGGATTATTACTATATTCAAGTTTTTATTAAGAAAATAGAAGCCCAGAATTACCAAAAGGATGACATAACCTGTTGTCGACTGGGTAGAAATTAATGCAAATAATAGTATCCAAAAACGCAGAACACTGTTTTTTGACTTATTGGAAATAAACAGGTTAGAAAGAATTGCCAGGCACAGATATACTGCAAATCCTCCTGGTTCCCATGCAAACCCGCAGTTTCTTGGAGGCAGAAAATCAAAGCGATAGGATGAGGAACTGGGTTGCACTGAATATACAATAATGTTTAAGCCATTCTCTGATACATTTGAGAAATCATTTATTGATGTTATGTTACCTAATAGATTATACAATATGTCACCGCCCAATACAAATTGAATAACCCAGAATAGCAATCCGATGATAGCAGAATAATAAATAATTACCTCATAAAGATGGAAGAAGTCGCCTTTAAGACCTTTTACTGTAACATAAGCTATAAAAAAAAGAAGTGCATAATTCAAAAAGTATTTGGGCCTTAGTTCCCCATACTTTATGGTAACCGCAATAAAGTAAATAAGAAAACAAAAAATGAGTAAGTAGAATTGCCAATTAAAGGGAATCCTTCTTCTAAGTATTAAAAAACCTGCCAAAACAACAGGTATCAAAAACCATATAGGGCTTCCAAGATTCGAGCCCTCGGCAACGAATTTATTTGCATGTCCTGAGTATATGATCAAAATAAATACTAAAAAGTATTCGAAAAACGAAACTCGCTTCTGATTAACGGGAGTCGCGTTATTTTGGACAACACTTTTCTCTTTCATATACCTGTGTTAGATGTAGAATAACGGAATCCGGAAATCTGCGTTAAACAAACTGAAACCTAACTTCATTATTGCCTTCATAATCAAATACTTCAATCCAAATCAAGGTTCCCACATAATTTTGATAAAATTCGCTCAGGTTATAATTCATTCTTCAAATCCCTGACCAGCTTTTTATAGTACCAAAACATAAAAATAACATAAGTTAAGCCGGAAAACAATTGAGCATAAGCAGCTCCTGTTTCACCATACTTGGGAATAAGGCTGAAATTTAAGATCATTAAACTAAATCCAACAACGAATGCAGTATTTCTTAAAGCTTTCCCTTTCCCATGAGAGCCCAGAAACCTATTGATGAGATCAGCAAATCCGCTTAAGATAACACCAAAACTTACAATATAAGTTAGAGAAATTACCGGCTTGAACTCGGGGCCGTACAAATATGTGATGAATGGATTTACTAAAAGAAACGTTAATACCAAAGCTGCAGTACTTAATCCGATTGTCAATAAAAGAAGCTTTGAAGGAATCCCTGTTTTTGTGGAAAAATCCTTATAATGAGTGGTAGCAACGACATTTGGAATCAATCCCAATGGGGCAGCAATGGTCAAGGCCAGGGAAAAGAATCCCACACCGCTGTTAGTGACAGCAAAGTAACTTATCAGGATGCTCGTTAACTGAGAAAACCCTGTTGATGAAAGACTCCCCAAATACACATTAAATCCATAGGTTTTATTATAATGAAAAATCTCGCTTATTCTTTCTTTCAGGTTTTTAAAAGAGACTTTTATTTTATAAATAATATATAGATAGACTAAAATGTTGGTAAGCAGGTAAAATATACTTAACAGGAACAACCTGTTGCCCTTGTAATTGAAAAACAGAAAATAAATAATTAGTACAAACGCAAAAAAGACAAGCCTTGGATACAACCTTGACTTTGCCAGCAGTTCAATCCTGTTATCTGCCTGAAACAGGACTTCAAAATAACTAACCAATAAAAAGCTCCACGAAAATGGAATAAAAAA
>CALBTS010000078.1 GCA_937968035.1 uncultured Methanomethylovorans sp. | reverse complement strand
AGGACTGGGTTTGGCTCTGGTAAAGAAATTCGTGGAATTACATGGTGGTCATGTATGGGTGGAGAGTGAACCGGGTAAAGGTTCTGTATTCTCTTTTATCATACCTTATGATGGTGTTCCAACATCAGAGAAACAAATGATCGATAAGACGCAGGATGCGTTTTTATAGGCAACGGATCAGAAAAATGATCAGTTGATCTCAAACACATTTTCATGTTCCTCTTCTGAACATGTCCATAATTATTTGACATTTACTCATTTTTAGATACAGACAAATTCTATCAGCACTAAATTAATAATTAAATATTTATAGTATTATTAGTATTAAATAACTAATACGTAACATATACTATTCTGTGGCACAAGATCCGACCAAATGGTTCCATGGATACTGTTCTGGGATCTAAAGGGGATTTTCACAGTATATGACTGACTAAAAACTCTTTGATCGGTTGATGGAAATATGGACAATATCAAACCCCGGTTCACTATACTTGTTGTAGATGATGAACCAGTTAATGTAGAACTTCTGGAAGCTTATCTGCATTCCGAGCATGAAGTTGTCACGGCTTTTAACGGGTTTGAAGCAATCGAGAACGCACACAATAAAAAGCCTGACCTGATCCTTCTTGATATAATGATGCCTGATATCAATGGATTTGAGGTATGCAAGGTCCTCAAGAGTTCTAAAGATACGGCTCATATTCCAATCATAATGGTTACTGCACTCTCCAACCGTGATGATCGTGCACGTGCAATAGAAGTCGGCACAGATGACTTCTTGTCAAAGCCAGTTGATAGACTTTCCCTGAAGACCCGTGTAAATTCACTGCTGCGACTTAAAGCCCTACAGGATGAGATCTTAAGAGAGAGGGACCAGGCACAGAACTACCTGGATGTTGCAGGCGTAATGTTCCTTGTGCTGGACAATGAAAAACATGTCAAGCTGATCAATAAGAAAGGCTGCGAAATACTTGGTTACACTGAAGACGAAGTAATTGGGAAGAACTGGGTAGATCATTTCATACCTGCATACTTAAGGGATGAGGTCAATAAGCGCCTTTCTGAGCTGATAACTTCTTCTCTTCCCTCAAATACTCTTGTAGAGGACGCATGTCTCACAAGTCAGGGAACAGAGAAGATCATCAGATGGAACAATGTGGTACTGCGGGATACTGCTGGTAATATCATCGGTACGCTTAGTTCCGGAGAGGATATAACCGATGCAAAGAAAGCAGAGTCTCTGATAAACATCCAGAAGATAGCAATGGATGCAGCCACAGATGGTCTGTCCATACTCAACGAAAAAGCAGAACTAGTGTACGCGAACGAAGCACATGCAAGAATGTATGGATATAAATCTCCTTCAGAACTTCTGGGCAAAACATGGGATCTGATGTATGATCCTTTTGAGTATGAGATATTTAAAACACAATGTCTGCCGGAGTTACTGCAAAAGGGCAAGTGGACAGGAGAGAACAGAGGGAAGAAAAAGAATGGGACGCTCTTTTTCCAGGAGGTGTCTCTTACACGTCTGGACAATGGAGGAACTGTGTGTATAGTACGGGATATCACTTCCCGTAAGGAAGCAGAGAACAGGCTACAGGAATATGCACGTAATCTCAAGCGTTCGAACGAACTGAAGGATCTGTTCATTGACATCATGAGCCATGACATACTTAATCCTGCAGGTGTGGCCAGAGGATTCACAGAGATACTCCAAAGTACGGAAACAGATCAAGATAAACTTCATAAACTTGGTATCGTTGAGAAGAGCATTTCCAAGATCCTGGATACTATAACCAGCGCTGCTAACCTTGCAAGGCTTGAGAGCGTTGACGAGATCGAATTCATAGAACTTGACCTCAATTCAATGATCCTTGAAGCTATTGATGCGTATAAGTACGAAATACTTGCAGCTGGTCTGAAAATAGAATATCAGGAAAGCGGTCCATACTATGCAAAAGCCAATCCTCTTATCAGTGGTGT
>CALBTS010000077.1 GCA_937968035.1 uncultured Methanomethylovorans sp. | reverse complement strand
TATCCAGAGCCATACATGATATGGCAAAGGCTTTCTGATGAATCAAGAGATTTTGCTGTGAAGTGTTTTAACCACCTAGAGGACCCGTTCGACTTCCTTGACAGGAATGAAAGGGAGAAGGGCAGGTTCATGAAGGAAGCTGCTACATTGGCACCAATGACAGTCATCAGACCAGAAGCAAAATCCAATGACAAAGGCAGACCCTTACCGAGGGTTCTGCCGATGTCTGGTCGGCATAATGACGGTTCACCTGGTACGACCCTCGATGAGTTGATGGCTTTACCTGATGATGACAGGTCATTTCTGGTCTACCCAATTATCCCGAGGAGTAAGATCAGTATGCTAGCAGGAAAGAGTGATGTTGGCAAGAGCATGTTTTACATACAGCTTTGTACAGCGATCATACTAGGGAAGCGTAAATTCCTTGACATGCCGATGGAGCCAAAGTATAAGAGGGCCCTGATAATTACGACCGAGGATGACCGGTATGATATCAGGTTCAGGCTAAGCAGGCAATTGGCTGGGATGAAGTTGAACAAAGCTCAGAGCGTAAATCTGAAGGTCGTTGACGACACAACAGAGATTGTCCCTGTGCTTGAAGTTGAACTTTCACTGAAGCGATATGACCTTGTAGTAATCGATGCTTTTGGGGATGTGTTCGAGGGCAACATAAATGCCACGAACGATGTCAGGAGGTTCCTCACGAGTATTTCTATGGTCTTGAACAGGTACCAATGTGCAGCTTTGATTATACATCACGAGGGTAAGGCTTCAACAAAGAAGGGACCTCAAAAGGATAAGATCCTTGGCAGCTCCGGGATTGAACAACGATGTAGGTCTGTAGCAATACTGTCAGCTGAACCGAAGATACCCGGCAGGAGGACGCTCCAAGTTGTGAAGGGTAACCACATCTCGGACGAGGAAAAGGCTAAGGTTCACAGGTACAAATTCGACTCCGAGACCTTTACCTATTCTGTAGACCCGAATGCAGTGGCCGAGGATGAGGGAAATGTTCCGAGTAATAAATACACTAGGAAATACCCTGTCGTGAAGCAGAGAGGACGTAAGGGGCCAACAGAGGTTGAATTTAATCAGGCAAAGGAGATGAGGGAGGCAGGTAAGACCCTGAAGGAGATCGGTGAATCCCTGGGCAGGAATAGCTCGACTATATGCCGATGGTTCAAGGAACCACCTCGATGGGATACCAGGAGGGTTGGCAGAGTAGGTTAGAATCTTCTACTACAAACAAACGGGAGCTCTTGTGGGCTCCCGTTCTTTTTACATTAAATCTGTACTATTGCCTGCGGCACGCGATGTAGAAGAAAATCAGTTATTGACAGTATTGTATATATATACAGTTAATATCTATTTAACTTAATATTCTTTTAATATTACAAAACGCAATTAATCATTGCATTTCATAATATACTTATATATAGGGAATTGTTCAATTTGCAATAATATGCAAAAGTGAGGTATATATATCCATTGTGCCCTAATTCTGTGTACTCCTACAATAAAAGTGCGACAGCACTTTTACATAAATAGCCTTTCAGACCAGGTATAGATTTTTGATAATACCCCCGAGCGCCGGTACCACCTATGAAGGTCCCCCCGGTTCACATTCAGCCGGGAAACTACTCCCGTAGGGTTATTAACTAAAAACATAATGCTATGGTAACAATTGTTGATGTTGCGAAAACCATTAAGAAAGACGGCAGTACAATGATTTCAATTGTCGTTCAGGGAGGAATGGAGCCAGTGGTCTCAAACACCAGTGGCAGAGTTTACATGACTGCAAGGAAGACACGCATACCGTGTACTTTCACTTATGAAGCTGCAAAGGCTATGATCGGGCAGACAATGCCTGGTACTATCAGGAGGGTTGAGTGCGAACCTTATTCTATGGTGATTCCCGGCACGGGGAAAAAGGTGAAGCTCAATTACACCTATGTCTATGATCCAAATCCGGTATCAGTGGAGGAGGTAGTAGGCTAGGTATCTCCCGGGGGGCTGGTAACACCAGTCCCTCTTTTTTTCTACAAATCAAATACGGATATGGAAGCATATAAGATAAGAAACGCGTTGAAGCATTTCAGGGGTACGACTGAATACAACAAACACTTGTACCCAGGACATTCACCAATTTACTTGACAGATGGTTGTATGTTCCTGAGAGAGGAATGTGGTGCTTACTGGTTATTTGATCAGATAATAAAAGCTCAGTCTATTCCAAAGGTTAAGGCAGCATCATTTCAGAAGTGGTTATTTGCCCAGGTTAAAGGGGATCTGTCATGGAAGCTGACCTGTACCAATACTGATGATAACAGAGTTATCTGGAGCAAGAAGCTAGAGTTCTTTGATTTTCCGCTACAGAGAATTGAAATATGGTTGATTGACAAGGTGGCGCTGTTGCCATCAGAATACTGACT
The DNA here is from genome assembly GCA_937968035.1 of uncultured Methanomethylovorans sp. Taxonomy (GTDB): domain Archaea; phylum Halobacteriota; class Methanosarcinia; order Methanosarcinales; family Methanosarcinaceae; genus Methanomethylovorans. The sequence continues at coordinate 5,754 of CALBTS010000077.1, read as the reverse complement.
ACAAAATGAATCATGAAGAGAAAAGGAAATATATCGAGGAGTTGTTCAAGTATGTTGATACTGAGAGCATACTTGTCATTAAAGACTGGAATACCTTAGAGCGATTGCGCTGCCCATTTATAGTCAAGGCCAGGAGGGATGTTGGGTTATGCAAAGCCGGGAACTATTACACAGTTGAAGCTGTAAAGGTTGATCTACAAACATTAATGGATGTTTATATTATCAAGTCTGTGGCCTATCTACCTCATAATTTTACAATTGCAGATTACAATGAATAGTGTTGAAAAAAACATTTGACTGGCATTATTGAATAGTCGAAATTTGATATGAAATGCTTGGGCGGTGATTGCCTGGGCATATCTACTGTCAGAATTAATTTGCATCTGTAATGAAGGTGTTTCGGAAAGGAATTCTGTACGCATATACTGATGGCTCCTCGCTTAATAAGCCGAGGCGAGGAGGTATGGGTATAAGATTTATTTACCTTGATGATAATGAGGAGGAACAATATATAGATGTTGAACCAGATGGAGTTAGGGATGCTACAAATAACGTAGCGGAGTTATTGGCGTGTATTGAAGCCTTAAGAAGGGTTAATAATCTTAGTCTGCCATTTAAACCGGATGGTATTGAAATAAGGACAGATTCGAAATATGTTGTAAATAATATTGACCATGCAAAGTATACATGGCCACAACAGAAATGGCACAATAAGGTGGGTAGACCTATTGACAATATGGATCAATGGAAAGAGTTGATCAAACATATCCGGTTATCCAGATGTAGGGTCGATTTCGAGTGGGTAAAAGGTCACAAGAATGATCCTCATAATAAGGCGGCGGATAAATTGGCTAACCAATCATCTCACGGTTATCAATCAAAGCCAATCTCAGTGGTTACAGTTAGAAGAAAAAAGAGCAAAGAAGTCACCAAGGTTGGTAGTGTAAGGCCTTCAGGACAAAGAATAGCAGTAAGGATAATTTCAAGTCAGTCCCTGAAAAGACAAGGAGTTATTAAGTATCGTTTCGAGGTAATTTCCCCTGGGAGTAAATATTACAATAAAGTTGATTTGGCCTTCTCGGAGTTAATCCTCCGCGATGGCCATTCTTATATTGTAACGATGAATAGCGTGCCTGGTAATCCACGATTTTTAAAACTTATTAAAGAGATTATTAATGAATGAATTATGGATTTACTTGGTAAAGCGGTGTTCGGGTTGCTCCCTTTGCGCTGGTGTGGTAAGGATACAGGCAATGGTACACCAGGCAAATCGCAACCCTCACAAGCTGGTAACTGCTCGCCTGCGGCATCCAATTTTATTCGGCAACCGCGTGTTTGCAATAAGCAATAGCTCATGACACATCAAGGCCAAGCCCTGCGGGTTCCTGTGGAAGCCTTGCTTTTGTCACTCGCTAACCACGCTGCAACATGCCGAAAATTGTCTGCAACTCGCAACGGCTCGCGTTAAGTAAATTACTTTGGTGTAAGAATGAGTAACAATAAAACATAATCTTTCTAATTATGAACACAACTAGTATGAAACCTAAAAGCCCAGTTTTTTCAAATGGTATCATGGCTGACGGATATTCAAAGGGTGACTTAAATAAAGTAAATGCTCAAGGAGTATTTACAACATTTTGGATCTGGGGCTTTCCTGCCCAAAGAAGATGGGCAATAATATTGTCTATTGGTAATTTATCTAAGGGCAACTACCAAATTTCTTATTTCATACGAAAGCAAGGGAATTCATCAGTAAAAAGGATTGGATCTGGAATCTTAAAAAACTATGAGGGAGAAGAATTAGCAATACTACCAGTGCCACTTACTTATGAGTTTAAAAGTGATGGAATTTTTGAGTTATTGTGCCAATTTAAAGATGAAAACGAACAGGGGATAATCACATTTGAGGTAAAAAAGAAAGAATGGCCAATATTTTCCGAAGAAGAATTAACCTTTGCCAAGACAAGTACAGCACATATTATTCGAAATCTTAGAGCTAATATCCATTGCAAGAAATGCTCACATGCTTATATTTTTGAGGAGACAATTCTGCCAGACTTAAAAGCTTCTCCTGGTGTGATCAGATTCCCTGCGGATGGGAGATATACTTGTAAAGATTGTGGTCACATACTGTTCCTAAAGGATATCCAAGGTCAACTCAGAGCCTCACTCAAGGAACAACTTAATAATGTAATGGGGGGGAAATGACATGTTTAGTCCGTATCATCATTGTGGCAATACAACTTTATTGAGAGAGCAAGTAAGCCGACTAACAGCATCTGGTTCAATACCGGATAATATTATGCGACTTCACAATAAGTATCATTTTGCGTTGATACACAAATTAAGGAGTAGTAGAGCACACTTAGATAGTCTTCATAGATTATTAAGTGAAACCCCTCCTCAGGATATTGTGGGTCAATCTAACGACTTCCACTTCAATGCCAACCTATTAATTGATAATTTTTTCTATTCTATGGGAAGTTCTATGGATATACTTGCAAGAGAAGTCCTTTCATATTATGGGATACCTCTTCCACAAGTTGTATATTTTCATCGTGCACGTAATTTAATCTCAAGAACGCGGCCCGGGGATCCAATTCTTAGGTTTCTCTCTGATCCTAGTTGGAAGGAGGAATTTTCCAAATATAGGAATGCCTTAACTCATGAGTTGTTAATAGTTGGCAAATATTCATTGGATATCAGTGTAGATGGAGGAATCCAAAGACAGAAAATTGTTATTCCTCTACCTGATAATCCTCGTGATGAAATAGATGCAAGAACCTATAGCAAGAACAAAGATGTATTGCAATACTGCACAAAAACTTTTAAAAGAATTTTATCATTTGTTAATCAAGTACATGGTGAAATAGTTAAAAATATTGTCTCAAATAATAGACTTCCTATTTAATGAGAACGGAATTGAAAATCAATATTTATCAAATGTACATTGACAATGGTTGTCGCTTTGGCTTTTATGTTCATAAAGACTCATGGCATCCTGATCGATATGCCAAAGTTGTAAGTATAGAAGATGTCGAGGAGGGAAATATGATAGAGGGAGAACCACCCTATTTTGGTGGTAGAAAATATCCTCCAGGACACCCTAAGGAGGGAAAAACAATGGGTCCAAGAGAAGTCACTATTGTAGCAGATTGGCTTGACGGTGGGAAGTATTCAGTAAATGGAGGAATCTTTGCATTTGAACAAGTTTATCCCGAGAATCCAAGATTTTAATCATGTGCCTTGTATGTGACTAATTAACAGGCAATTACACACTGCCTTTCGTTAATTGTGATAATTTTTGAAATTAGGGCCATTTAGGGAGCCACAGAGCTCACTCAACGAACCAATTGATCAAATACATCATCTCAACATCTGAGTGTCTTAAATCGCCTATAAATGGCCTTAAACGGCATTTATTCAATATGGCATAAGGGCTAACGCATTATAATACAATACATTAAAACCTCACCCGGATGAATTATTCGGGTTTTTTATTTCTACTAACTTAATAATCAAAACAACAATGAAAACAAATGACAACAATATTGCAGAAGTAAAACTGAAATACTCAAGTAGAGTCAGTGCATCAGACAGACCACAAGTACGTTGCTCAACACATGCACTTGAGCTATTCAGGGAAACTTGGGATAAAGAAACCATTGAACTTTATGAAGAGTGTAAGCTGATGTTACTGAACAGAGCAAACAAAGTTCTTGGGATAGCTCAGATATCACAGGGAGGTATCTCTGGTACTGTGACTGATGTTAGGATCATATTGCAGTATGCACTGAAGGCAAATGCATCAGGGATAATACTGTGTCATAATCACCCTAGTGGGAATATGGAGCCAAGTGAGTCTGATTTAAAGATTACCAGTAAGCTCAAGGAAGCTGCAATCATACATGATATTACACTACTGGATCACCTCATAATTACAAATGAAGGGTATCATAGCCTGGCTGATAACGGATATATTTAAAAAGGTTTCGTAATTTTAATGGTGAATCATACTGATAACAGATTGAATTTCAATTATCAGATTATTTATTGTAACCGTATCATTTATAGGTGTAATAGCCAATGACTTTCAACCTTTTCGGAGAGCGAAGAATTATAAGTATATCAAAGTGTCAAATCTATTAACGAAAAATTGATTTATGAAAAAAGCAGTCATCCCAATTATTGCCGGAGTTGTTTTCGGAATCATAGGTTTTTATTCTGGCAAAAGTGTGGGCTATGAAAATGGTAAAAGAACAACGGAACGATTACAAAACCTTAAACCTATCGAAGACATCCGAGCAGAACTGAGGGCACGAGAAGCAGAGTCAATCACCCAGTTTATTTCTGGTAAAGCAGGGGTCAGTCAGGTAGATGAGGGATCGTTTTTTGAGACAAAAATTGTCCAGTACTTTTCGGGATCTCTAACCAATAGTGCCGTCATGGCCACAGTCAAGGATGTTAGGTTGAATGTTGATTTTTATTCTAAGACCAACACTAAAATAGGAAATCAAGAAATTGTGATATATGAATACATCAAGCCAGGCAGCACAATTAATTTCAAGGAGCAAATTAATATTCCCGAAAAGGTGGAGGACTTTAAGTTTCAAATAATAGATGCTAAGCCAGAATAGAATTGTCTTATGACTTTACATGAAGCTATAATAAGATTATTAATTGATGCCGAAAGACCATTAACAACAAAGGAGATTGCTATTCTTCTGAATAAGTACGGGTGGTATAAGAAAAAGGACAATTCGGTTATCACAAGTTATCAAATTCATGGAAGGGTGAAAAACTACCCTATGATTTTCCATTTGGAGGGATCAAGGGTTTCGTTAAAGGATCAGTCGAAATCACGGGATCAATTTGGTTTGGGTGATAAACAGCTAACTCCTATTAAGGCGATTGATTATAAACAGCTCGTATTGATCGAGAAGATATTGATTAATGAAAAGAACTTTAAGTCTGCACGAGGTATTGATAGAACGGTACCTGATGAGCCAGGGGTGTATTGTGTTCGGATCCATAATGTTGTATGCCTCCCGGAGCCATTCAGGTCATACTTGATTGAGAGAAATCACAATATCCTTTATATAGGAATTGCTACCCAAAGTCTCAAGAAAAGATTCCTTAATCAAGAACTAAGGGCAATTGGTCATGGTACCTTTTTTCGGAGTGTAGGAGCCCTCCTTGGGTATAGGCCAGCGGCTGGGTCATTGATAAATAAGGCGAATAAGAGGAATTATAAATTCAACGCTTGTGATGAAGGAGAAATTATAAGTTGGCTAAACCAGAACACTGTGGTAAATTGGGTAAAATTTTCTAGTGGTCTTGATGAATTTGAAACTGATTTGATTCGCAAATATCTGCCCCTTTTAAATATAGCCAAGAATCCATCAGCCCTGATTGAATTAAGTGAGTTAAGATGTGATTGCGTTAGAATTGCCAATCAACCGTAATAAAATGACAGTAACAGAATATATTGATAAGGTTAATGCAAGGTATAGATCAGGTATTTCTACTGAACACAGCTACCGAAGTGATCTCTTAAACTTGATTGAATCATTGGTTCATGGCATTACAATTACCAATGAACCCAAAAGAGTTGCTTGTGGTGCACCTGACTACATTATAACCAAACGTAACATCCCGGTTGGGTATATCGAGGCAAAGGACATTGGAGCAGATCTTACCAGTAAAACATACAAGGAACAATTCGACAGGTATAGGCAATCGCTTGACAATCTT
>CALBTS010000076.1 GCA_937968035.1 uncultured Methanomethylovorans sp. | reverse complement strand
CAAAATCTCTTGATTCATCAGAAAGCCTTTGCCATATCATGTATGGCTCTGGATAGCGAATATCCAAGTCATGAGCGGTGATCATGATGCTAACCCTTTCTTAACATTAAGTGGGATGTAGTGAGCATCTAGATGTTCATCAATATCAGATGACTTGTAGTAGATTTTACGCCCGATCTGGGCATACGGTAGAATTCCGCGATCCCGATAGGACTGTAATGTCCTTTTCGAAATCGACAATAGGCGGCATACCTCTTCTGAAGAGAGCCACTTTTTGAAATTTTGATTTGATGTATTCATCTTTTTCGATTTATGATTACACCAAATATTACGTTCAGAAAAGGCGTATAATCAGTTACTTAGGCGTAAATACGAAAGTGCAACACCTCATTACAAGAGCGTACCTTAATTTCAATAAAATGCAATAGGATAAATAAAGATTCGTAATTACGAAATTTGCAATATGATCTTACGAAATCAGATAATCAAGGTGTCAACAATTGAATCAAGAATCATTCTATTATATTGCTTTGGATCATCACATCTGGCCAGATAATCTGACGTTAACACTCTTTCGGTGCCATTCTTTAAGACAAAACACCTAATTGTTAAGGGCCAGAATCCTATAAATGGCTTGATTAACTGCTTAGTATGTAGAGACTTAATGAGATAATATAGATCCTTAGAGTCTCCTAGCCAATTGATTTTTTCTACAATTTCCTCATTAACAAATGCTTTCTTAAATAGCCTATAATCAATCGTTTCGATATAGCCATAATCCTTTAACGCTTTGTGAAATTCACGAAGGACTTCATCAAATTTTGATTTATTTCCAATCAGTAGGCTCAAAGATTTATACTGTTGTTTCTGTGACCTGGCACTCACTAGTTTATTCTTGTATGGTGTCAAAGGACTATTTAAGATCTTTTGCTTACTGAAGAAGACAATTTCATCCCTCAATGCTCTTTTAAGTCCCACCAAGAAATCATTGTAGGAGTTCTTAAATAATGAATTATTGACCTGCACAGCATCGCATTCTTCAAAAATTACCATGTCTGAGCTGAACGATCCGTCTTCATTTTCAATGATTCTTGCTTCAAGATTCGTGTAATATTTAATAACACCATCCAAATAGTCCAATATGTTATTGATACCCAATACTTTTACGTTCTCAGCAAACTCGGCTCGCACATTTTCGAATTCTGTTTTAAATGCACCTATGTCAACACTATGATAATCTTTATGATTAATGACATAATCATCAATCTCAACAAACTCAGGTTCTTTGTATTGGGTATCCCAAGCCCGTTGTGCGACAGGATCTCCAAAATCAATAAAATCGTTATAATCAACATTTATCTTGCCTGGCGATATAGTGATCTCATTAAGAGTTATTTTAAGTGCCTTGAAAGCAATTGCCAATGGTTCCATGTTAGAACATTTAATTAAACTTGTCGTCGAAAGCCTCTTTATCAAATGATGTCAGGTATCCTTCTGGTACCTTCACACTTGCCAATAAAATTAAGCATAACTCCTGAATCAATCAACCGGTTACCAGTTCATTTGCATCATCTATAACCTCATTTTCAAAGCTGTCCAGATATATCTGAGTCGTCTTCTCTGAGTTATGACCCATTCCTTCACTTATAACAGCTGTGGGAATACCTGACCTTTTTGCTATCGTTGCCCAGGAATGACGGCTTACATATGTTGAAATCTTTATTGAACACCCTGCATCCTCACCTATAGTTTTGAGCTTCTTGTTGGTCAATCTCAGGGCATTTCTATAATCCAGGTATTCTGATCCTTTACGATCTATTATCTGGAATACAAATCCCTCTGGTTCATCTGTATAGTGATACTTGTCGATAATGGCTTTTGCTTCCTCTGTTAGCTTGATTGAGAACTTCTGCCCGGTCTTCTTTCTGGTGTACATAACACGACCATTAACAATATCTCTATTTCGCAAAAATGCAATATCGACGAAAGACATGCCTCTCATGTTGAAGCTGAACAGGAAGTAATCACGTGCTTTATCAAGTTCAGATCCTGGTGCCAATTCCAGTTTCCTGATCTTTGCTATATCCTCCTTTGAGATTGCACGCTTTACCGTTGTTTCCTGGCGGATTTTCAAGTCTTTGAATGGGTAGTCCTTCTCCTGGGCTACTTTGTCCTTTATGGCCTGATTGTATATTGCCCTGAGAGTACGCAAGTACACTGAGATCGAATTAACTCGTTTATGGTTCCCCAATAGACTCTCTTCAAAGTCCTTTATTACCCGGTATGTTAACTGGTGAAATGTCAGATCAACGTCTTTCCTGTACTTCTTGAAAGCAGCCAGTGTGGCCTCATACACATTTGCATTGCCAATCTTACCTGATTTCTCTAGTCGTTTTACAAGGCTCTCTGCATATGTAAATACCGTTACATTCGATACTGCAGGCTTTAGCCTGTCTACAATATCGTCTACCGTATACTGTTCCCCTTTCTCATCCAGATCAATGATGACCTTATCAGCCTCAATCTGTTTCTTCTGTATGAGCAACTTTAAGGCCTTGTAGTTTGGATGTTTCTTGTTGGGGAGATTATCATCTAAGTCCCATTGATCAAGGGTAGTTGAATGCCCCAGAGAGATCAGCTTTCTGGTCCTGTCTTTTATGACCTGAAGCACTATTGGGAAGGAACCATCCTTGAGCTTCTTATGAGTAAACAAAATGATCTTTGCTGATGCCATTTTTCTTGACGTATTTATCCCGGTTGCAACATGGTTGCAACATTTTGGGTGTTAAGTTACTTTTTATTACGTTATAATGCAAGTCCTAATTGCCTTATATATAGCAATATCAGGATTTTGGCAGAAATTGAATGCAAAAGAAAGAAGGAAATTTAATGCTTGACAGGCAAGAGGTCACTGGTTCGATTCCAGTACGCCCCACAGAGA
>CALBTS010000075.1 GCA_937968035.1 uncultured Methanomethylovorans sp. | reverse complement strand
ACATATATGATCAGAACAGATACGCCAGAAGCGGCAGTGTGGAATATATCACTGATCACAAATGGGGACAGACCTACACCACGACATACATCCACAGGGGCCTGACGGAAGAACTGTTCATTGCACCCAGAGCCCTTGATGAAGAAACCGGAGAAGTTGACATGTATGTTCGTGTCGTCCCTTTCATAAACCTTCTCTGGGGAGGCATATATTTGATGGCTTTAGGCATCATTGCTTTACTTATCGTGGAACATCGCAACCCCCGTGAGAGCCTTGCAATGTTACAGCCCTCAGGAAGCGAAAAGAACATAGCTTTCTTTGAAAAAAGATACGAAAAAATAATGGAGCAGGAGCTCAGGAAACTGCGGTCCGGAAAAAGCGGGGGAGGACGCAAATGAATCCTGGGATGATCCTGATCTGGCTGTCCCTTGTGACAGCTATAGGAGCTGTGCTTTCAGGGTACATAGGACATCGGAAGAGCAACATCTCTCTTGGTACACTTTCACGCAAACTGGAAATAGCATGTTTGGTGCTCGCAGGATCCTCGATGCTGTTGCTGATGTACCATCTCTACACAGTCAATGCTTCATATTCATACGTGTTCGAGCATTCCAGCGCTGATCTTGAATGGTATTACAGGCTATCGGCTTTGTGGGCAGGCCAGGAAGGGTCGATGCTATTGTGGGCTGTTTCCATAATGGGAATGCTTGTGATAGTAGAGCGTACCCATACTGCTACGCTTTCTGGAACTGCGTTGATGCAGATCACACGCCTCATATCGCTGTCCATCGTCTGTGTGTTTCTGGGACTGCTGGTATTGAAGAACCCGTTCTCAGCATATCATGTGCTTTCCGATGGCAGTGTTGGGATCACGAACTGGGATCCGTTCGTGCAGATGTATGAAGTTCCTTATGGCCAGGGCATGAATCCCCTGCTGCGTAACCCGTGGATGGCAGTGCACCCGCCCACGCTGTTCCTTGGATATGCCGCTTTCACGATACCATTTGCCGCTGCAATCGGCAACTTGCTGACACATGATAAAAGATGGGAAGCCATCGCCACGAACTGGATGAGGATCTCCTGGCTGTTCCTCACACTGGGCATTGGCCTTGGAGGTTTCTGGGCCTATGAAGTTCTCGGATGGGGAGCATGGTTCTGGAGCTGGGACCCTGTGGAAACGTCATCTCTCATCCCCTGGATAACTGCAACAGCATATCTGCATGCCCAGTTACGTTACAGGCACGGAGAATATGGTTTTGTTGCACCTTTGCTTGCAGTAGCCTCTTTCATTCTGGTCGTATTCGCGACCTTTGTCACCAGAAGCGGCATGTGGGCCTCTGTACATTCCTGGCAGGATTTCACTGCCGAAAGTGCCATTATAGCAGTATTTTTAAGTGTACTGATATTATCGAGTACATTCCTGCTTGCAAGAAGATATTTTGAAGAAGATTGAATGGTGGCAGAGCCGGATTTATTGGCTCAAAGAGCAAGTATTGGCCTTCGGTGATAGGGTTGGTGAAAATACCTAGCCTTTACTTTTTACTGTGCAAGAATTTGGAACCAATGTTATCACCTATTTCCTTCAGCTTCTTCTGCAGGTCTCCAACATCCCCACCATTTTGGCTATGAATGTGGTACTGTTCATAAAATCGTCTGTATCGTTTGTTTGGTATGGGTCTTTATATAGGAAACTTTTATTAGTTAAAGGTTAATCTGTAATAGTCGGTGAATATATGACAAACGATGAAGAAACTAACACCGACAATAAGAAAACCGTTACAAGTAAATTGCTCTCATGTTTTCCAATATCACTTTCAAAATGTAGTATACTCACTTATGCTTCGTACATAGCACTTGTTCTTGTTGTGTTTGCAGCGACTTCATGGGTGATACACTCCCTTTTTCCTTATATTGGGGTCTGGTTTTTGAATCAAAATTTAGATAATGCCACTAATTTAACTGCTTCTCAAACTTCAGATAGATACAATGCTGTAAATTTGACTTCTTCGCTAGTAATAGCAAGTGTAACCATCATATACGTGGTATTCACTGCATTTCTATTTCATACAACAAGTAAAAATACAGAACAAACCGCCAATGCTCAGAAAATTGCATATCTTGAACGCAGGCTTGAGAAATTCTATTTGCCGATGGAGAGTATATTGATGAAGAACCATCCGGGAATACTCGAATCCAATATTCAACTTGCTTTATACAAGATGAAGGACCAGTTTGAGTTAGCTTGGTTAACAGTCAATATGGATGATGAGTTCAGTAAAGATTATGACGCACTTAGGCCATTTAGCTATTTAGCTTGCCCGGGATCTCCAAAGCTTTTTGATGATTTCTTTGATGTGATCAGGTACGTACATGAAGACATTACAGCTTGTTTGAAGCAGTTTGAATTCGGCTCGAAATTTAGTTTTGTGAATGAAAAGAATATTGCTGAGCATCGTAGAGTAGCTATAGCAATAAGAAAAGATATAGATGCCCTTAAAGCTGAACTATCAGAATTGGTGAACCTATAGCTCACCAATTCCCTGTACATCACCCTTCACGATCTTACATAAATATCTTTATAAAAATATCTACATCTGATATTATATAGAGAAAGTTTATTGAAATAACAATCATCCTAATTGAAATGACAAACATCACCGATTCAAAGTTCAAAGTTTTTATAGAGGGTAGGTTCTTAAAAAATTCAAAACTTAAAATAATAACAGATAGATATGAAAAATTTGATATTATCAGATATAATAAATTATTTGCCCAAGCGATGCTAATTTGAGTTGAATAATTAGTATCTATTTTAGTTAGAAAAAAGCCACCTATGGCAGCAAAAACCCCTATAGCAGAAAATAAAGAAGTATTTTCCTTTACAATATCTGTTAAGGACTTTGCATCATTCATTTGACTGGACATATTCAATAACTAGTGGGTTATTAGATAATACTTGGTAATCCCGGTCAACCTTCACTGAAAGGCTTTGCCCTCAGCTCTCCATTCTCCAGGACCAGTTGTTCTATCCTGCTCTCGGCTTTGGAAAGTTTCTGGCTGCAGACACGTGCGAACTTCATTCCCTGCTCAAATGTTTCAAGGCTTTCATCCAGAGTAAGGTTTCCTTTTTCCAGTTTCTCTACCAGTCCTTCCAGCTTTTCAAGCGCATTTTCAAAGCTTAAACCCTCAACCATGCCTTCTTCATTAGGACTTGCATCCATCTTTTTCCTCCTGCCTGCCATGTTCGACCTCAACCTTTTCAATAACATCACAAATTATAGTACCATCAGTGACCCTTAGATCAAGCCTGGAGCCTGCTTGTACGGCACCAATGCTCTTGACAACGACCTCATGGGACATTGCTATGCAGTACCCTCTTTCGAGAGTATTGAGCGGATTCACCGCATTCATACGGCCTGCCAGCACCTTAAGCAGCATTTCTCTGGACCCAAGGTCATATTTAATATCCTTTTCCATAGCTGTGACCAGCTCATCAATCCTTTGATAACGCTGATCGATCATTTCCCGGATCTTTTCCGGTTCCAGGGAATCATAAGCATGGTCAAGCCTGGTAGAAAGGTCCACCATCTTATGAGTTGCAGCATATTCAAGCCTCTGGAGCATGGAATCCATGAATCTTCGAAGTTCCACTCGGTCAGGGACCACAAGTTCTGCTGCAGCAGACGGTGTTGGTGCTCTGAGATCAGCGGTAAAATCAGCAATAGTATAATCTGTCTCGTGGCCCACTGCAGAGACCACTGGTATCCTCGAGTTGAAAATGGCCCTTGACACAACTTCTTCATTGAAGGGCCACAGGTCTTCCAATGACCCTCCGCCTCTGCCAACTATTATAACATCCACATCTGCTTTATTCAGAAGCTCAATAGAGTCAGCAATGCTTTGTGCAGCCGCATCCCCCTGCACAAGACAGGGAGCCAGCAGCA
>CALBTS010000074.1 GCA_937968035.1 uncultured Methanomethylovorans sp. | reverse complement strand
ATGGTGCAACAGTACTGGCCATCCGCAGAGGTGAACAGATCATTGAGAACCCCACAGGCGACACACAGCTTCTATCAGGCGATATGCTCATCGTGCTTGGCAAACCGGAGAAACTGTGCCAGCTAAGAAGTTTTCTTGGAGGAGATATTGGTGCTTCTCCTTCCGAAAGTTGTCCATATGAAGGAGCATAAGATCTGTCCTGCTTCAATAATATATGCAGGATCTAAATTGAAAAGATAGTAGGATCCCAGTAAACGGATCTTTACTATTTTCTTCTTTCTTTTTTCATATGGTGGTTATACTTCTTGTCAGCTTTATCTACTAGTTCTACAGATACGGATTCAACCAATAGGTATATTATATATAAATCTTAACTCTTTATTGGGGAATTAATTATGAGCGTAAATATAAGATCGATACTCATAGCCACTGATGGATCTGACAATGTAAAAAATGCTGTGAACTGGGGTGTAGGATTGGCGAAAGCCAACGGTGCCAAGGTCAAAGCCCTTTATGTTGTACCTCCTGCAGGTGTAGCTGTTGCTATGCGTGGTGAGATGTGGGCAAAGGCGCTGGAGGGCCACCTAAAGGAAGAAGGTGGGAAGGCTACTGCATATGTGGTGGATATAGGCAATAAGGAAGGGGTTGAAGTAGAATGTGTGATCATTGATGGTAAACCCCCTGCTGATGGAATAGTTGATTATGCCACCGAGAACGATATAGACCTCATAGTGATGGGAACATTGGGACTCACAGGACTCACTCATATTCTTCTTGGAAGCGTTGCAGAGAACGTGGTGAGACATTCAAAAAGGCCGGTACTGGTCATTCCATAAATAAGTTTAAAGTTTGTTTTTGGACCTTCTTAACACAGGGGTCCTTGTATTATCCTCGCTCAGAGGAGGATAATATTTCCTTTTCTCTAAAATTTATGATTATATTCTACTTTGATCTCAATTTAAAGACTAAATAGAATATACTTTTAACACAAGATCTACAATGGCATTATTACAGTAGAAAAAGGATCATTAAGACCATAGGAACCCATATCTAGATAAGGTACGAAATAACACCGGTAAATAAAATGCGCACCCTAATTACTTTACGACAACGATCATATTTTCGGACACCTTAAAGGCTTACATTAAAATGAAATTATTGTATCGTAATTGTTTATCGTCTTGTAGACCAAAGTTATATTCAAAGTAAGACTATAAAATTAAAAAAGGTTATTACAGTTTACATGAAAAATATTGGAATATATAGGTGGTAAAAGATGCTCAACAGTGAATTAGAACATTTCATCCAGGAAGACCTTGGTCCTTATGACCTTTCATGTATCCTTGTTCCAGAACGAGAAGTCGAAGCCATCATCTTCAGTAAGGAGGAATGCACTCTTGCGGGCATTGATGTTGCAATGTCTATTTTCAGGTACTTTGGCCTGCAGGCAACAACACCACATCGTGATGGTGATCAAATACCGGCAGGAGAAACTATCTTCTTTCTGAAAGGAAGTTCTGTATCGATGTTAAGAGCAGAGAGGCTCTCTTTGAACTTCCTGGGTCATCTCAGTGGCATTGCCACTATGACCAATAAATGCGTACAGATCGTGCGAGAGTTCTCCGATGCACGGGTTGCCTGCACCCGCAAGACAATACCTGGCATGCGCAGCCTGGAAAAACAGGCTGTTATGGCAGGAGGCGGTGACACTCACAGGTTCGGTCTGTCGGACTGTATCATGCTTAAGGACAACCACATCAAGCTAATGGGATTTGAAGCAGCCATCAAGGAAGCCAAAAAAAGGGCGAGTTTCACTCAGAAGATAGAGGTAGAGGTGGAGAGCATGGAAGAGGCTTTGTTGGTGGCTGGTCTGGAAGTGGATATCATCATGCTTGATAACATGGGTCCCGGTGAAGTCTTGAGAACAGTGCAGGCACTGAAAAAAGCAGGTTTAAAAGAACATGTTGTCATAGAAGTATCTGGTAATATCAACATCGGAAATCTTGAAGAATATGCTAAGACGGGCGTTGATGTTATTTCCATGGGTTCGCTCATCCACGCTGCAAGATGGATAGATGTAAGTATGGAGTTCTCAGTGTAAGTGATGTCATTGTGGGGGCAGAATAGTCAGGTGGATGGCAGGATATTTGAGTATGGAAATGCTTGAAGTCTGGCATGGAATATACTACAGGTAATATTGGCAGGATCTTCTTCCTGCGTGTTGATCATGGTGAAGACCTGATAGAGGCATTGCAAATAATTTCAAAGAAAGAGAACATAAGATCTGCTTTTTTCTTCCTTCTGGGTGCCATTTCACAGGCAGAGCTTGTTGCAGGTCCCAAGGAGGCCAGTGTGCCACCTGTTCCTATATGGGTCAAAATAGAAACCCCTCATGAGATCATAGGTATTGGTAATGTTTTTTATGAAGGTGATGATCCCAGGGTACATCTGCACTGCAGCATAGGGAGGGATGAAATTGCCAGGACAGGCTGTCTGAGGAACCAGAGTAAGGCTTTCATGGTAAATGAAGTGTGTATCCTGGAAATATCGGGAATGGTTGCAACACGAAGAAATGATGGTCTGAAAGGTTATTCGCCAGTTACATTTGGAAAAACATCCGACTAAATGGACTTTGCGCTCAGGCTCCTCTAAGATCTTTTAAATGCCTGAGAGTTTCTTCCATTTCTTTGTTTTTTTGCCGGATATCTTCTTCAAAAGTTTCAATTATTTCCCTAAGGGGAACTATAAGTTTATAGTACTTGACCGGCCTGCCTTTATCAGAGTTCTTTTTCTCATTGCGCTCTTCTATCCATCCTCTTTCGCGCAAAGGCCTCATGGCAACACTTACTTCGGGCTGCCTCATTCCGGATGCTTGTTCGATATCTTGAGAAGTGATCTCTTTCCCGCAGGAAAGGCAAGCGATAGAAATAGCTTCTGTTCTGCCGACTCCAAGGTTTTGCAATAATTCGATGATCTCTTTGCTTTGCTCATCCAGGATATCAGCGCTTCCTATTTTCATATAAGACTAATAATACTTATATATTTATATAATTTGTGGGAAAAAGATCCCGAACTTTCTTACTTCCAAAGGAAACGCTAAGAATAAACAATATATACACTAATCACCTTCTATGGGTTAGAACATGGAGGT
>CALBTS010000073.1 GCA_937968035.1 uncultured Methanomethylovorans sp. | reverse complement strand
CACCGAGATCTACACTCTTTCCCTACACGACGCTCTTCCGATCTTATTTCAAACATGATTATAAGGTTGAAGTTAATTCTGGGTGAACCTTAAAGGTAACGAAGATTTTCGTTGACTGCAAACAGCCGCATGACTTTTGAACCCAAATTTGGATTTAGACACTTCAGACCTCTTTGGATGTGAAACAATGTTTAGCCCTTTCATATTTCAGATCATTTTAAGGGGTAAAATTTGACACAAGAGATAAGATCTCGCTACTGGATGGCGTCTGGTGACGCCCATGAAAAGATCACCTGTCTGGAGCAATTAAATGGACTTCCCCCTCGGTGACTTTTTCGCATAACTCCCCACTATTCAAAAAAAAGACAAGTCCCAACATAAAAAAAAGTGGACTTTACTTGACAACCTAACTTCTCAACTGTAATTTCACCTGTGAGATAAAATCACACCCATGCCCAACTCGTTCAAAACTCTTGAAGACATTAAAGATCAAGGATTCGTTGGATTCATAAAGGTTTCAGAATTGATTGAGGATTCCTCGATCATCCCACACGAACCTGGCGTTTATATGGTACTTTATTCTGAAACAAACGAACCGACCTTTCTGGATAAAGGGACTGGCGGATTCTTTAATGACACAGACCCAAATATGCCTGTGCCATACTTAAAACAAAAATGGGTCAATGATACCATTGTTGTCTACATTGGAAAGGCTGGCGGAAATGGTAACAAGGCAACACTTTCGAAGAGATTACGTATGTACCTCAGATTTGGAAAGGGGAAACCAGTGGGGCATTATGGTGGAAGATTGATTTGGCAAATTGAAAACTCAGGAGAATTGTTATTTTGCTGGAAGACAATGATGTCTGGAGAACCAAAAAATGTTGAAGCTGAATTAATAAGTGAATTCGTTGAATATTACAAGAAGAGACCTTTTGCAAATCTTATTAACTGATACTAATTGAAGTTGCCTTATGTCAGAAAAGAATCTTTACTACAGTTTATGGCGAAATCATCTCAATGACATTGAGTCTAAAATGAGTAATGCTACTATGATGGGACAATCATTGCTGCTCAATAAACAGGAATTTGAAATTTACGGTAACAGAAAGGCCTCTGGCTATACCTTCACCCTGAAAATAATAGATGGGCGTGTAGTAAATAATATCAAAGGTTCGGCTGTAGCCAGAGATTTATACGATATTCTCAAGGAAAGTGAGAAGGTGAAATCAATGTTTAAGGAAAAGAATTTCAAGATTACTCTTGGACGGGAATATATTCTTAAAATCAGAACTATAGAACCCAAGAAGAATTTGACCTAGGAAGGAATGAAGCGTTCCAAGGATACCAGAGAAAAGATTTTTGATGTTTTTGCCACCAACCTCACAAATGTCAAGACCTTATTAGGGCTTAAACTCTCTGGGGAATTGCCTGATGGTACTATCACTGAAATCAACCAACCGATGTATATATGTCCTCTTTGCTTAAGAGGATATACAAAAGTTGCACTTGATCAGAGTTTTCATAATCCACTAACAATTGAAGATGTCCCGCCAAAATCATTGGGTGGAAAACCCCTACTATTAACTTGCAAGGAGTGCAATAGTAAGGGAGGGTACTTGTTGGATAGTGTCCTAAAGCAACATCTTCAATCACAAGGGTTTCTTAAATTATCCCCAGGATCAAAGGTATTAGGTAAAGTATCGGTCAATAATTTGAGCTCGGTTAACAGCCTTATCAAGCTTGGGGAAAATAGGGAATTCTTCTTTCAGGTGGATGTGAAGAATTACATGGTGAAGAAACACATCCAAGAATTTCAGTCAAGTGGATCAGGTGGAAATATTAATTTCACTGTAAATATTCCAAATCGAACGAATGTCGCTCCAGCAATATTAAAAATTGGTTATCTCTTAGCCTTCAACTATTTAGGTAACCTGATGCTCCTATCTCCAAATATTGAAAAGATTGTTCGTCAGATAAACAATCCAGAACAGAAAATATTACCACATACAAGCGTAACAAAGATTAATAAAGACGAACATTATAAAGAAGGTTTATACTTCCTGACAAGTCCTGAAAACTATAGGTGTTTTTTTGTAGCCTTCACCCTCAAAATCGACGGATTATCAGAGAATTTTGGGGTTTTCATACCAGGGCCTGGTGAGGATGGATGGCGTCACTTTGTAAATATTAAAAACCTGAACAAAGAAGCCAAGTTATCATTTAAGGATGTTTCTTTTAATGACATGGTCACTAATAATAAACTGGTTAACGGATACCACTATCTGTGGCAAAATCTGTGAACCATTATTTGGATGTCTGTTTGCCCATTGAGCCATATTATCAACCTCCCCTTTT
This sequence comes from uncultured Methanomethylovorans sp., assembly GCA_937968035.1. Classification (GTDB taxonomy): domain Archaea; phylum Halobacteriota; class Methanosarcinia; order Methanosarcinales; family Methanosarcinaceae; genus Methanomethylovorans. The sequence goes on along the minus strand of CALBTS010000073.1, from coordinate 95 downwards.
CTCAGGTCATGTTAAGGTATCAAATCTGACCCCAGAGGTAAGATCTCCATGTTGGATGGGGTCTGGTGAGGGTCGGGGGAGGATGGATTTCATGT
>CALBTS010000072.1 GCA_937968035.1 uncultured Methanomethylovorans sp. | reverse complement strand
ACTCTCCTACAGTAATAAATTGTTGTAAAATATATATTAGTATGGCGAGATGAGATTTACTTAAAAATCCTCAAACGTACAACATCTCTTCCTTTTTGGCTGGAGACCTTTCTACATACTCGGTTTTTTTAGTCACTGTTTCTTCATCAACAGCAAGTAATTCAGCTAAATTCTGTGGTGGCTCTACTGTTTTGGGTTCCCATTTGTTCCGATCTTCAGGGTGTGTAATTTGAGAGGGAATCCATAGATCAGGCAAATATTCTTTTGCATTTTCAGGACCCATTGCTTTTAATTTAATATACATTCCTTTGGTATATTCTTTTTTATGTTCAAGCAATTTACTATGAAATACCAAATTTTGTCTATTACAGATGTTTTGTCTCCTGACATTTTTCCGAAATTGTTTCACTTCGGCATCTGTCCAGTTAGGATGAATATAATAATCTTCTCCATTTTTTTGGTCTTTAAGAGGTTTATAGTGATCATGCAGCTGGTCTAAGGGTCTGTTCCTGCAGTCAGATATCTGTACTTTCCATTCCCAGCATTTTATTCTTTTACGCTCCATTTCCTCAAAGTCTATTTCCCAATTATAGATCATGAATACTGTAATATTCCTTTTATTATAGCCAGCTTCTTTCAAAATCTGAATTTGTTTTTTCATAGCAGGCCAATGTTTATATCCCCAATCCCACGCTATTCTTGGATACCTGAAACCAGCTTTTTTGAGTAATTTTGCTAAATGTGGTTTTCTTAATAATATTCTCCCGTCAAAACCACTTTGTGATTCGCACCAACCAATTTTTTTATCTTTCTTGAGGTCAGCCAACTCGTTTAATATGTCTTCAATATGAGGATTGTAAAAGAGATTGTTATCGTAGAATACTATATTTTTTAGTCCCATCTCAAGTCCAGGTTCAATTACAGGCTTGATTTCCTTTCTACCTTTAAATTCAGGTTCAATTTTCCATGTTCCACAAAATAAGCATTTTCGGAAACATCCACGTGATGAATGGACAATTTGGTAATCTATAGAATTATCATCATTTTTTACAAGATCATAAGCTGGGAAGAAGTCCTCTGCTTCTTCTTTAACTCCTTTCACAGGAATTACTTTATATTTTTTGCAATTTTCAAGAAAAGCAGTTTCCTCAAAATGGAGACTGGCATATATTCCACCAACTCTTATTTCAGTTACTTCAGGATCGGGAAACTGTTCTCTATAAAATTTTACCGCATCCCATACATACTCTGACCAGTAAGTAAAAAGACTGGTAATTTCTATCTGAGAAGGTGTTTCAAATTTGTCCTATAACTTTTTTCCTCTCACCAAGTCCACTTCATAATTTTTAGCTCTGTAATAAGCGGCTAGTTTTAGTAGACCTATTGGTAAAAAATTCTTATGATTTTTACTTTTTGTAGGTATTGGAAATTCAGGTTCTACTAGGAGAATATTATGTTTCAAAATATCGCCTTTAGCTACTAGTTATTTAATCATTTTGTATTATTTCTATAACTATACATTTTTTCAATCTCTCTCCTATGGCTATGTCTATCTCATTAAAAGGTTCACGGCTTCCACCAGCGACTCTTTTTAAAGATCTTCCAACCTGTCTAAGGAAATTACCTACCATCGTGCCTTTTTCATTAATTGTTTGATAATTGTCAATTATTCTTTGATGTCCAACTAACTTACCAAGCACTAATAAATTTTGTTCTTCACGGAATGAATAATGTTTATGTTCATAAATTGAAGAAGAACATAGTACTTTGAAGGAATTTTTTGTGTAGGACTTTAATCCCATTTGTTCAGCCAAACCAAATAGTTTAGCTTGTGTTACTTTCTTGTTTCCAGCTTTGAATATTTCTACTAATTTTTTAGTTTCAACCTCATTCCATATGCTATTCTGAATATCATTAGATAGCCATTCATCTCCTGGAATAATGTTTGTGTTCAGTATTTTATAAAGTATCTCATAGATATTTTTTTTCTCATCTAATGAAAGCCAGTTTACTTTTTTCATTTGAATCTCAGGCTCTTTAGTAAAATCCAGTGAACTTAGGTTTTCATAAAATATTTTTAGAGTCCTTAGTGGTTCCAAAAGATCTTCGATAGCAAGTTCTTCTTCACTTAACAAGGTTCTTAGTAGGTAGTTTTCAATACTTTCTCTCTCTTCAGATTGTACATAATATATTTGGTCACCTTCAGTTAACTCATCGATGGGTGTGAGGATGTATTCATTTCCATGATATTTTCTTATTAAGGTTCTAATTGGGAACGAAATATTTTGTATTTCTCCTTCATCAAATTTTACGCGCAATTCCAATTGTTCTTTGTTTATTTGATCTGTAGAAATGCGTTTTTGAGGGTTTACATTATTTCTTTTATCAACACTTTGCCATGTTTCTCTAAGTGTTCTGATATACTCTATTTCACTATCATCCACATTAAGGTCGTCCATAAGTTCTTGACGAATTGTTGAATCTAATGGTGTATCACTATACAATTTTCTTTTATCAGTAAAATTTGCATTAGTTTTAGATGGTAGCTTAAAACGTTTACTCTCTTTAGTGTACTTTAGTGAAAACAATAAATCCTTTGCTGATGCACTTGTTGGCCGATCTGAATTTAAATATCTGTACAACTCTATCTGCTTCAATAGTTGTGTGAAATTAATTCCAGGGTACGCAAAAAGAACTACTTCTCTAAAAGGCAGTAATAAAGCATCGTATCCTTGTGATATTACTAGTTCTTGGTCAGTGATAGTATTGAAAGGAATTGGGCCTGGAATCAATAAATCACTTTTTTGGACTAATTCTTTGTCTAAATCTTGCATTTGCAAAAGACTTCCATATAAAATCTGGATCTGATATGTGTTTTTAAAAATGTCCTCTTTTGTACGATGTTCAATTTCCATATTGATCAAAGAACTATTTGATTCACGACCAAATACTATGTTTAAACATTTTTTCTCTTCAAAAGAACCATTACTTCTTATTAGAGCTTCGTAAATGGTAAATCCCCTGAAGAATTCTTTTTTTGCTTTTTTTTCGTCCTTTTCAAGTTCAAAATACTCCACAAAATCCCTTATTTTGATAGTTATGCGTAAAGATCTATCTTTTTTTAAATAATCACAATTGATGTCTAGATCATAGCTTTCAATTTTTTTTGTTAATTTTCTTATGCTCTGATTTTGTATTCTACCATCTTTGCATATTATTTGTTTCCATTCTTCTCCTGTTGGAGAGTTGATTTCAGCATAAATATCTTGATTTCTACAACTCAATTTAAGGAGCTCGTGAAATTTTGTAGATGAGCTTATTGAATTGACTAAGTAGTTGATTGTTTCAGCAAAAGATGACTGTGTTGAAAGATATGGGTGTAAGTTTGCAATACAAAGAGGAACTTGTAAAACACCATCAGTTTTTGATGCAGCTATATGATAACATTGATTCATTTTTTCTATTAAGTAAATTTGAAACAATGTTTTTTTCGAAACAGTTGTATTAGTAAAAAGGTTTTGGAAATCATAGGCTATATCTCTGCATTTTTCGATATCCACACACAACCCTCTAAATAAACTTATTGCACAACTGTGATCTCTTATTTTTGCCTCAAAAATCTCATCTATTGGTATTGTCATCCATGTTCCATTTTTAATGCAACGTTTTTTTGTTTCGGATGGCAAAAGAAAAATATCTAGTATTGGAGGAAACATTATAATATTTCTCTCTACTCTACTTAGATTTTCATGTACTGCACGTTGTTGAATTTCTTTAATTCTTTGATCAAATGACCAATCCCAGTTCATGACATCATTAATTGTTAGAGTTTTGTCTTTTCTATTTAAGGTAGGTAAAATAATTCTATAATTAATTGAAGCATCTTTTGAGTAATATATATTCCAGAAGTTTCCCTCTAATGATAAGTGAATTATATCTGATGATGGCTGCGTGAAGTTAGCACCACTTTCTATACAAAATCTCTTTCCAAGGTGGAATATACTTGTACTATGATTATTTTGAATTAATTCTAAAAAACGGTCTAATCCTCTTAAATAGGGCCATGAAAAGTGTAATACAAGTTTAACATTAGAATTGTATGAGTCATTTATTAAATCTATGAGGCTTTCAAAACTATATTTCCTCTCATTTATGGATTCATATATCACCATTTTCGGATCAAAATTTTGAGGCTCATACTCTTTGTTTTTAAAAATAGTTTGTTTGTTTCCGATTACTGAAGTTGGTGTGATGTCATCAATGGGTACCAAGACAATTTTAGGTATGTTTTGAATATTTCCTTCCTTCAATTTTTCATTAACAATTGCATCATAATCATTTTTGAATTTTCTATTACCGTGTTTTGGACGTGTGTAAACTTCTATGCCAGTCATTTCATTTGTTTCTTCGCAAATAAAGCCTTTACACCATAGTATATCATCATAGAAGTAGAAATTATTAGAAGGAATGCCATCAATTGTTTTCCGATACATCAATGAAAAATATATCTCCGTGTTCTTTTTAAAACTGTCATTGAATCTAAACTTAGGTATTCCTATAAGTACATCTCGTTTATTTTGGGAAGCAAATAAACATGATACGATGGGGGAAAGGTTGAAAGGGCCTTGAGAAAATATTATCGTGATTTTTTTTGAGATTATAGAATCAAGAATACTTAGAGAAATAGGAGATAACTTATTATTGTTTTTTTCATCTATTATAGTTTCTTGCTTTTCAAGCCCTGTTTTAGATATAAATTTATATCCAACAGAGTATAACTTATCATTATGCATCCCACATTCTCCCACTAGAAAACATATTATCAAAAATTTCACATATGGCAAAAACCTGTGGTCCTCTTACCAAACAACCGACTTCAAAATTTGCCGTGAGACTATTCTTCCTTAACTCGGCACTTCCAACATATGCTAAGCTGAAATCGGCAACTATAAGTTTTGCATGCGTACTTGACAAAATACTTCCGTTTTCAGATAATAAGTGATAATCTACTATTTTAAGCCTATCTCTTTTTCGCAAATTATTAGCAGTATCGATTATCCATTGAATTTCCGTAGCACGTCCTTGAAATAATTCTCTTGAGAGGAGTTTGATTTCTACATCTCTCCTTAATGCGTCTGTCAAAAGCTCTCTAAGTTTTGGAAAAGAATCATTGTCGATAACATTCTCTTGAACAAATGGTGAACAAATTCTTAGGATATATGTAGAAGAAATTATAATTTCTTCAAAACAAGTTACAGTATCAATAAGATTATTTCTTTGTTCTATATTCCTCAAACTTAGTTCCCTTAATCTTGGTTTTGAGATTACAATAGAAGTAGAGTCCATTACAGTAGTAAATAAAAACCTCTTTACTAAGACTATATTTGAGTTTTCCCACGGTATTTTTTCATCAATGATGGCAATATTTTTTTTCATCAATGCTTGATTGATGGTTTTTATCAATTCAGCTTTCGTTGCTTTAATTGAAACATCACAATTATCTATGATGTCTTTTATACTACAAATCTTATGTTCATCCAAAAAACATTCAATATATATTTGGATAGTTTTTTCAATATTTGGATTGATTAACATTGTAAATATCCTTTAGCAAATCTATTAGAACCACCTATGAGAGTTGATC
>CALBTS010000071.1 GCA_937968035.1 uncultured Methanomethylovorans sp. | reverse complement strand
ACCGAGATCTACACTCTTTCCCTACACGACGCTCTTCCGATCTGCCCATATTTTTTTCAAATTCATTATATTTGTACTTTTTCGCAAATCGTAATCTTAGTTCATGTTTGATGGATTCTAATATATCAGTAACAGGCATTAGATTGGAACTAATATCAACAGCAGATCCTCTATTTTCTGAGATCAACTGAATGTTACCACTTAATAGAGGGTCTTCAATCAAATATTCTGGAGGATTAAGAACAAACAGTGGTCTTTCATGTTTTTCACAAAACCCTACTGTATGCATTGTTCCACCTTTTATTTTAGTTTCAACAACGAAAACACCTAATGATAATCCGCTTTGAATCCTATCACGAGCTACAAAGTAACTACGGTTGATTCTTGTGCCCCATGAATATTCTGAAACCAAGGCACCATTATTATCCAGTATTTCAGTAGCAAGTTGCTTGTTTATAGCAGGATATATACTATCTAATCCATGTGCTAAGACAGCCAGTGTAGTTCCATTTGCTTCTAAGGAGCCCCTATGGGCTGCTGAGTCTATCCCTTCAGCCAGACCACTCACAACCACATACCCTTTTTTTGAAAGATCAAAACCCATCTTTTTCGAAGCAGAAATGCCATAATGGTTTGGATTTCTGGTCCCAATAACAGCAATACAGTTTTGATTTAAAGCTTTAATATTTCCTTTGACGTGCAACAGGGCAGGAGAATCGGGAATGCATTTTAAGAGCCATGGATATTTCTTACTGTCTCTGGAAATTATAGAGATGTCATTTTCCTTAGATACATCCAATATTTGACTGGCTTTTACCCATGCATCTTCAACATCCTGAATTGTAGGGATTGTTATTCTTCCGTATGCAGCTCTTGCTTCTTTAATCATTGAAAGCAACTCAGCTGAAGTAGCAGTGTTAGATGCGTCAGGCAATGATGAAATTCTGTCAATTGCTGTTGAACCTATACCTTTTATATTCTGTAGTGCTAAAATAGGAATCGATTCCATTAATACCCCTTATGTGTATGACCGAGTACAATTGCGGCAACAAGTTCCGCGCCTGCTTCTTCTAATTTATATCTTCCTGCTTTTAAAGATGTGCCGGTTGTAGCAACATCATCAAGAAGTAAAACTTGCTTCCCTTTAATGAGATTTTCATTTTCAATAATTAGTGATTCAATTTCCTGCTTCAATTTTTCCGGGTCAATCTTACGATATAAGCTTTTCGACTTTTTTGGTACTGTAACCTTCCTTCTAATGCATTCTGTTCCATCAATTATCGGTGGTTTGCACAGGCTTTTTGCAATGTTCATCATTCCAGAAACACAGATTCCTTTTTCGCTGTTAGGCATCACACAAATGGCATATTCTTCATCTTTAGAGAGGATAGACTGCAACCTTTCAGTGAAATATTGAATGGCATCTTCCTCTTTATTTTTCACTCTCAATATAAGTTCTGAAGTCTTGTCAAAGTTGGGATTTTGCCCTCCCGCTTTAGAATGATAAGTTTCCAATTTTTGATTTGAGTCTATAGATGTGATGTACTGATCAGGATTAACAAATATTTTACATCGCATTTTTTCAATGATAGTTAATTCAGTATTGAGTTCTTCTTCAGTTTCAATTTCATCAGATTTATTTTTAGGAGAATAATACCTTAAATACTCATTACAATTTGAGCAAAGATTATTAGGCCAGCCTATTTTCATATCTCTCCGTCTGCACAAGTATAAATCTTTGCCATTTGGTCTTTTTTCCCCAGTTTTAAATAAAAAACAGCATTTTGGCTTTTCTTGATCCGACGTCATTTTAGACTCCACCACTTTAATTTCTATAAGAAATTAGTAAGTAAAAAGATGTTGATTTTAGTTTGTCAATTGGATATGTCATGAAGGCTACTTTGTAGTTGGAGTAATAAGTATCTGAGCTAAGTAGAGTGAAAGTAAATTTTGAGATGAAAACTCTGTAGAAATCCTCTTTTAGATAAATCTAATCTGTTGATTGGACAAAATATATTCATATTCATGTTACATTTTCTTTTTTGGAAAACTTGTACGATGCAGCGAATTGTTAATAAATCTCAGTGTGCTAAATAACAGCAACATCCAATTTTTCTACAAAATCTAAAGAACATGACGGAGGAATATGAGCTATCTATACCTTGCAACTGCAATACTTTTTGAGATATGCGG
>CALBTS010000070.1 GCA_937968035.1 uncultured Methanomethylovorans sp. | reverse complement strand
ACGGCGACCACCGAGATCTACACTCTTTCCCTACACGACGCTCTTCCTATCTACTTGGTGGAGTATCATCGGGTGCTATATATACTTACAACAGCGTTTGGGGATTTGGCCCTAAAACCATTAACACCGCTGATCTTATCATTACACCATCAAGTGATTTCTACGGTAAAGTATCTGAGATTTCAGTTAAAGAGATAACGTCTGAATATTCACCCGCTTTCGTAATAAATAATACAGGAAACACCACTAAAAACAGATTTGAAATTCGTAGTTCAATCACCAATAAAAACAACACATTCGTAGGACATGATTGTGGTAAGTGGAATACAAGCGGATTTGAAAATACAGGATTAGGGGTAAGTGCATTAGCACAAAATACAACAGGGCATGATAATACGGCTGTTGGGAATGTTGCTTTATCTAAAAATGATATAGGCATACATAATACAGCAGTAGGAGATAAAGCATTGCAGTACAATACTTCTGGAATCAATAACACAGCGATTGGTACTGATGCAATGGTTGATAATGTTACTGGTGGCTATAATACATCAGTTGGGTTCCAATCTCTTTATCAAGCAACAGCAGGAGATTATAATACGGCTCTTGGTTTTGGTACATTATGGAGCGCAACAGGCGACAATAATACTGCCGTTGGGTCACAATCACTTTTTAACACGACAACGGGTACTAATAATGTAGCAGTTGGATACACGTCAGGAATAACAAACACAACCGGAAGCAATAACACCTACTTAAACGGAGGGACATCTGTTACTAATGCAAGTGGTAGTTTAGCGTTAGGGTATGGTTCGTCTGTTTCTGAAAGCAATCAGTTTGTGTACGGAGGCTCAAGTGTCCAAAAACACATATTTGAAGGCGGCAACCTCGGCATCGGCACGACGGCACCGGCGGCGAAGGTGCATGTCAAGGACGGTGTAATCCGAACGGGTATAAATGCCTACACGCAGATAGATAGCACCATGATAGCGGTAAAGAAAACGATCTACACCCCTGCCAACACCGGAGAGATCACAGCCGGAACGGGCATAACAGCCGCAATGTTGGGACAGTCAATGTACTACAACGGCACATCGGCAGTTGACATAACGGCAGACCCACAGATAGCTGATGGTGTGGATGGCGAAGAGATAACGATTGTAGGATTATCAGATGCAAATACATTGACGCTTGATGACGGTACTGGGTTGCAATTGGCAGGCGGTGCTTCATTTGTCATGGGAGTTGGAGATGTAATAAAACTGAAATATATCGGTACACTTGATGTATGGATTGAAGTATCACGGTCAAATAATTAACACTTAAACACTTACAATTATGGCAATGTTAAAACACGTAACACAACCGAACAGGTATATCAGAGTTACAAGAAACTCTGCATGGCATGGTATCCCTGAAACAACAAGAACTGTGGATGCCACCTACGACGAGAACGGAAACGTACTCGTAGCGCAGCACACGGTATTATTACCCGCAACATCCCGCCTTATCGTTGGGTGGAGAGAGTGGAAAACAGCAGATGACAGGGAACTCAACAAGACCACCGAAGAAGTATGGAGCAAGGATGGATCAAAGCCGTACAGTTCCGACCAGATTGTTCTACCGCCGTCAACGTGGACACCCAAAGAAGGGTCAACCGAGGACGTGGCAACACAATATCTCGTTGCCTTAATATACCTCACCATGCTCGCTGACCCCCAATTTGCAAACGAATGGATTTCAGATGAATCTTAACAATCAAAAACAAACAAAAATGAAAACAATTACAACAATGCTTGTGGCTATTATGCTGTCAATGACACTGATGAGCCAAAATGCTCCGGTTACATTCATCGGGACTATTGAAGTGAACCCTACACCTGGACAAGTTATCGAAGTGCCAATAAACACAACTGGGTTATACAACGTGACGGCTATATCATTGACGTTTCGTTACAATCCCAATGCACTTGAATTTATCGAGATGGTATCTCCATCCTACCCTAACCTGTATGCAGGTAACATTCCAGGTACCACGCGGGTAGGAGGATTTAATAATGCTGGGGCAACTGTACCTGTTGGTGCTTTATGTGTTTTGAAATACACTTACAAAGGTGGACAAAGTAAACTTGAACTCTACGATGATGGAGCATCATGTGAGTATGCTGGACAAGACGGTAATGCACTTAACGACAAGCCAACTATACAATATTATATATCAGCCCATCTTGTTCCTGTCGTAACAATCGGCACACAAGTGTGGATGGCCGAGAACCTTAATGTTGGTGAAATGGTTAACTCAGGAACTAACCAAACCAATAATAACAAGGTACAAAAGTATTGTTGGGACAATAACCCAGCCAACTGTGAAGTGGATGGCGGATTATATCAATGGGATGAAATGATGAATTGGAGTACTGCTGAAGGTTCGCAAGGTATTTGCCCTAATGGTTGGAGGATACCTACTACTGTGGATTTTGAACAACTTGCAATGTTCACAAGGGGTGATACCACTGAACAATATACCACCTACACCGGAACAGCCTGGAAACAGGATGGCTCATGGTATAATCGAAGTGGTATAGCGCTGAAAGGAACAACTTATATTGCAAGAGGGAAAGACCCTGCCGGGAACCCTATAAAAGTAACCAATTCCTCTGGTTTTAACGCTATCAAAAATGGTAATTACTACATGGGTTTTCGTAATGGCCCTCGTAATAAATTTTTCGTTGGGCAGTGGTGGACTTCTTCGTTGGTGGCAGGGAAGAATATATCAACTCAATATGGTAATGATAACACCTTATATCCTATGTATTGGCAGGTAAATCAGAGCAACAACGCACTTGCCCCGGCTGGTGCTTACAAAAATCATGGCTATCCGGTAAGGTGTATCAAGCAGTACTAAAGTGAATTTATTTTAAACTAAAGTTCTATGTCAATCCCTGAATGGTTACTTGCTATACTCGCATCGGCTATTGTTGGAACTATCATTGCAGTAGTTGGTTATGTGATTAAAGAAGCTATCGGATTATTGCTTAAAAAATTAGACGAGGCTATTAAAAGCATACAAAAATTAACTGTAACAATGACGGCTACAAATGCCGGGTTGACTGCTCTTAAAGAAGATGTTGAAGAATTAAAAGACGGCCATAAGGGATTGGAAGTACGTGTACGTGGAGTAGAGAAGGCAGTTAATACGAAAAAAAAGGACGATGATACTGATTGTTGACGACGACCAGAACATGAGGACATTGCTCGAAAGGGCGTTAAACGAATACTCCGTTGTAACAGCTTGTTCGAGCGATGCCCTCAGAATCATGGCCGAGGGCAAAGTGTCGCTGTTGATAACGGACTTTGCCATGCCTGACCTGGACGGTTTACAGTTATCTAAACTGGCCAAAAAATTGTACAACATACCGTCGATCATAATGACTGGCCATACAGACCAGTTAAACTACCTAAAGAAAAGGGTTGAAGATGTTATTGAGAAACCCTTTACTGTTGCTGATTTAAAATCATTGATTATTAAAACATTAGACAAACAATATGAAAGCACTGTTTAAATTATTTGCCGGATTTATCTCAGATCAGGACGGCAACGGAAGCCGCAAGGCTATGGCCATGTATATCTGTATGTATTTTCTTTTTCTTATGGTAAACGGAAGTCTTGATGGCAAAGTGATTGATCCATACCTCTTGGGTTCTATTCTTGTTATCATTCTTTTTTGCCTTGGCGCGATTACGGCAGAGTGGATAACAAAAAATTACAAACCAATTAAACATGGGGAAAAGCAAGCATGAACTACCTTGCCAAGCAATTTGACTTAAAGACAATGACTCATAGCGATACCGCTGTGAGGTATAAGATCGACAACACCCCGTCCACGGAAGAAACCGAGAACTTAAAACTATTGTATGAGAACATTTTGCTGCCATTATGTGAAGCGTTACCCGGCCAGATCAATGTTACCAATGCTTTCCGCTGCCATGCCCTAAACGCAAAGGTTGGAGGGAAACCTGCCAGTCAGCATACTACGGGCAAGGCTGCGGACATCGAATATTACGAAAACGACAAGGAGAACAACCCCTTACTTATCGCCAAAATCAAAGAGTTAAAGTTGCCCATCGACCAGTGCATTGACGAGTATGGCAGATGGATTCATGTATCCTACAACCACGGCAAGAACCGGGGGCAATTCTTAAAGTTATGAAACCGCTCTATATAATAATGGTACTGGCCATGTTGGTATCGTCCTGCAAGACGAGCCGCCATGTGCAGAAATCGGTGGAGAAGTCCGATCAAACCGTTACAACCAGTAACGAGTTGGATTTAAAAGCCGAAAACAAGACTACCACCGTAATCACCGAGAAAACACAGGATACCCTTGTAATTGCCCCTGTAAAGATTCAGGCTATAGGAGCGGGCAAGACTGTCACCACGGTCATAAACGGTGACACCTTGAAATCAACGTATGATCCCATTAAGGACTTGATGAAGGCCGAGTTCTCGACTGGCAGTAAAAAGATACCTGTAAACAAAGAAAAGCGCACAGAAGTCACCGCAGGCAGCAAGGTGGAGGTTCATGCCAAGAGTGACAGCACGGGCAGAACAGAAACCATGAGCAAGGACAAGGACGTTGTGGTGAAGAAAACCTTTACGTGGTGGTGGATATTGGTAGGCGCAGGAGTGGTGGCCGGACTATGGTATCTGAACAAAAGATATAAATTTATCAACATATTGCGCAGGAAGGTATAATTTGTATATCTTTGTAATCTCTTTTGTTCTCCAACCCGTCGCTGTGTTTGTGAACAACCCCGAAGACACCTTCGGGGTTTTTTTTAATATGTTAGTAACAATTTTTATGTTAAAAAAAATATCAATTATTTTGTTAATTAGTATTGACTTTGGCAAAAATGGTTGTATATTTGTGGCGTAATTTAAAGACAGCGACATAGCCATGCCATTCTATTTGAAACAACCCGAAGCCGCCACCGACACACCGATAATGATGTCGTACTGCTTTGCAGGACACCGCATCCGATTCTCCACGGGTATCAGCATACCCCCCGCAGAGTGGAACAAGAAATCGCAGCGGCCAAAGGTATCCTACCAATCCGCTGAAACCCTCACCATGTACCTCAGACGGGTTGAAAGCAGGGTGAACGAGGTTTATTATGTCCTAAAGTCCGACTTCGCTGACGTAACCCCAGAAGTGCTGAAGAACGCCATCATCCGGGACTTGAAACTTGACGGCAGGAAAGAGAACCTGATAACCTACTGGCCACGGTTCGTATCCGGGCGTAACCTGAGTGTCAAAGACACCTACGGGTACAAGGCTGCCATGCAAATAGTCACAGGCTTTAACCGCAGCAAGGAGTTCACCGACATCAACCAGTCGTGGTTCGATGCCTTCCTGAACCACATGGAGGCCACAGGTTACGGCAAGAACTATCAGGGTAAGATAACCATGCTTGTCCGTAGTGTCATTGGTGGTGCGCTCAAAGATGGGGTACACAAGAACGAAGCGTTCCGAGAGTTCACACCGCCCAAAGAAGAGGTTGACACCATATACCTGAACATGGACGAACTCATGGCCTTATACAACCTTGAACTTACAGGATCATGGGCGCAAGTTAGGGACAGGTTTCTCATTGGCTGTTTCACCGGCCTTCGGTTCTCCGACAATCAGAAGATCACCAAAGAATCCATCCGGGACGGCCTGTTGTTCGACAAGAACAAGAAAACCAAAACCAACGTGGTTATACCCATCCACCGGATTGTGGAGGACATCATGGCGAAGTATCCGTCAGGAATGCCAAAGAACTTCTCAGACGTTTATATCAACAAGGAGATCAAACTAATTGGCGAGAAAGCAGGGATAAACACCCCGATCATGGTAAAAGGTAAGACAGTGCCGAAGCATGACCTGATAACCACACACACAGCCCGTAGGAGCGCAGTTACAAACATGTACCTTGCCGGGGTGCCACCAACGGCCATCAAAATGATAACCGGCCACAAAACCGACAGCAGCTTTAATAAGTACCTGCGGATAACATCCGAGGAATCAGCAATAAACATATCTCAACACAAATTTTTCAAGTCATGGTAAACGAAAAAACAGTAATGACAAAGGCACAGGCCAAGCGTAACCTACGGGATGCGCTTATGACCGCTGACTTTGACAGCTACGACGGCCCCGTAAGTGCGGTTGTCGTGAAGTTGTCAAAGAAGTATAAACTGTCCTGCTCTCAAGTGAGGAACATCCTCAAGGGTGCCGGCAGAATAGGGAGGGTACACTAATGGTATTGGGCATATTATTGGCCATGGTTGCACTGGTAGTCTTCCTGGCCGCAAGACGGTGGTATGTAGTTAAAAAGTTCCAAAAGACTGCCAATGAAGGCGATTCCTGTATAATCTACATGAGCAATGATAAATTTAAGGCCACAATAATTCAATCTCGTCCCGAACTTGTTATTGTAAATTGCATGGGAAATGTTTTTCAAAGGTATCGTTCAGACATCTACCCGTTATGAAGATCGAAGAAAAAGACGGCACCTTCACCGCAAATTTAGGGCATATACTGTTAGGATATATATGTGAAAGCAGAATGTTCAAAGTAGTCAATACCAAAGAAGGAAAGGTACTCAGGACTGACGTGTATGACCACGATATGACTCTCCCTGAATTTAAAGACGTGGTTGAAAAGTATAACAAGTTAATTTGCTGCAAATGAAAACAGTATCCATCAAATCACTCACCCTGCAACACTTTAAGGGTATCCGTGACGTCAAAATAGAGTTCGACGAGAAAGAAACTACCATTGCAGGCGATAACGGCACAGGTAAGACAACCATATTTGACGCTTTCACGTGGCTGTTGTTCGGCAAGAATGGCCGTGATGAGAAAGACTTTGCCATCAAAACCATTGAGAACGGCAAGGTTATCCCACAGATCGACCACAGTGTTACCGGAATACTTATCGTTGACGATAAGCCCGTAGAACTCAGGAGGGTGTATGCCGAGAAGTGGACAAGGCGCAGGGGTAGCGACACCGAGGAAATGACAGGCCACGAAACCACGTACTACATTGACGGTATCCCGACCAGTGCAACCGAGTACGGTGCCTATGTAAATGGCATTGTGAACGAAGCCATGTTCAAGCTCCTCTCTTCATCCACCTACTTCAACACTATGAAGTGGCAGGACAGGCGGGAAGTCCTGATTAAAATGGCCGGGGCTATCAACTCCGCTGACATCATCACCACCCTTGACAAGCCACAGGCCGACGAGATAACGGCACTCCTGACACGGGGAGAGAAAATGGCCGACTATCGTAAGAAACTTGCTGCCGATAAAGCCCGTATCAAGCCACTATTGGAACAGGCCAAGCCCCGGATTGACGAGGTAAAACGTGCCATGCCAGAACCAGTGGACTTCAAGGCTATCAAAGCAGAAGTATCCACCATTGACGCTGCCATTGCCGAGATCGACAAGGCAGTTATCGACCAGGTTGCAGCGTTCGAGGTTGAGATCAAGTCGCAACAGGCCGTTCATGCCGAGATCGGTAAACTCAAACAGCAGATACAGACCATTGAGTTTGAATCCACGGCAGCGAACCGCAAGCAGCAGGCCGACAGGGAGGCAAAGATCACACAACTTGATAATACAATCAAGAGTTTAGCCAACGAAATCAGTTTGAACGATGAAACGTCCAACAACCTGATGAGGGACAAAGCGGCATACGAGACTGCCATTGCAAAATTACGTGGGGAGTGGGCTGAGGAAATCAACAAAACAATCGAGTTTAAGGAAGGTGAGTTTGTTTGCCCTACCTGTCAACGGGAACTTGATCCTGACACCATTGAACAGAAACAGGGTGAAATGACGGTTGCCTTTGAGAAAAACAAGAAAGAAAAGCTGACGAAAATAAAATCCGAAGGTGAACGATTAAAAGAAACACTATCGCGTGCCAAAACGTCTTTACATGCATTGGATTCTGCAAAACAGGCCTGATTGGAGAAGAAAGAGGCACTCCAAACAGAACTCGAAGCAGCCAAAGCCGAAGCGGAGATCACCGATGTTGAGTTTGAAGACGAACGTATCCCTGCTATCCGTCAGCAGATAGCCACGTTGGAACTGTCCCTGATGGAAGCCCCGAAGCTGGACGTTGAGGGGATGAAAACACAGAAGGCTGAATTTGCTGCAAGGAAGTCACAGTTGGAATCCGAACTGCGCAAGGAAGAACAGATCGAGAAAGCCAACGCCCGTATCGCCGAGATCAAGGCAGAGGAGAAGTTATTGGCGCAACAACTGGCCGACATCGAACGGCAGGACTTCGCACTTGCAGCCTACACTAACGCTTCAATGGCCTTCGTGGAGAGCCGTATCAACGGTAAGTTCTCCCTTGTAAAGTGGCGTATGTTCAACCGCCTTATTAACGGTGGTATCGAGGAGTGCTGCGTCGCCACCATTGGCGGGGTGGAGTACAGTGACCTGAACAGTGCTGCAAAGATACAGGCGGGGATTGACTGTATCAACGCCCTGAGTGACCATTACGGGTACTACCTGCCGTGTTTTATCGACAACCGGGAAAGCGTTAACGTGATACAGGAAACAAAGTCACAGGTAATTAATTTGGTAGTAACCAAGGACAAAAAACTTGTAATCAAATGAGAACCTTCACCTATGTCATCATGCTGCTTATAGCACTGACAATACTCCCATTCGCAATGCTGTGGGACTGGATAAGAGATATGTTTAACCCTAAATCAAAATAAAATGACAACAGAAAATCAACAAGTAGTAAAGAAAACAGAAGCCCCGGTACATGAACTGGTGCTGAGCAGGGTCAACGACCTTGTACAGGCAGGTGGCCTCACCATCGCCCCCGACTTCAATGCAGCCAACGCCTTGCGCAGTGCTTACCTTGTCCTTTCGGATATGAGGGATGCAAAGACAGGGGTTCCAGTGTTGCAGGTGGTAAAAAAGGAATCGGTAATGAACGCCCTGTTTAAAATGTGCGTCGAAGGACTGAACGTAGCAAAGCAACAGGCAGTGTTCATCCAATACGGTGACAAAATCCACCTGCAACGGCAGTATCAGGGCAATATCATGCTTGCCCGCAGGTATGGCAACCTCAAGGACATCTATGCGGGAACGATCTATGAAGGCGACGTGTTCGAGTACGAGATCAACCCCATGAACGCCATGAAGCGTATCGTAAAGCATGAACAGAAATTTGAGAACATCAACGAGGATCACATCAAGGCTGTTTATGCTGTATCGGTGTTCAATGACGGCAGCACCAACCTTGACATTATGACATGGGCGCAGGTGCAGGCTTCATGGCGGCAAAGCCAGAGCAAGGGTGAAAGTCCAGCCCACAAGAACTTCAAATCTGTCATGGCTCAGAAGACCATTATTAATCGGGCATTGAAACTTCTCATTGCCACCTCAGACGACAGCGTTCTCATGCAGAACGATAATGGCCTGCCAATGGAACCATCAAAACTGATCGAGGAACCCGTACAGTACGCCACAGATGTTGAGCCGGAGGTTATTGACATACCGGAGGAGCCGCAGGTGGTTGAACCCCCCAAAGCCGATCCCCTGAAAGCACAGGGCAACAGGGAGTGGAAAAAACCGGAAGTTGAAAAGACACCTGAAAAAGCACCGTTCTGATGAAGGTTCACTGTATTGGTTCAGAATCCAAGGGTAATGTTTACCTCTTTGTGGCAGACAACGGAGACGTGCTGATCGTAGAAGCCGGAATCTCATTCTCAGAGGTAAAGAAAGCCCTTGGATTTGATCTTAGCGGGATAGTCGGGTGTATCACTTCGCACCGGCATTTCGATCATTCTAAGTACATTACAGAGTTTACGCGGGCTGGAGTAGATGTTTATTGCAACACAGACACCATCGAAGCCATGAACCTCAAAGGCAACCACCGTGTGACCATGTACAACGAAACCATCTTCCAACTCGGTTCGTTCACCATACGCCCGTTCCCCGTCAGGCACACCGTGCCATGCTACGGGTTCCTTATCGCCCACAAAGAAAGTGGTAAGATACTGTTCGTAACTGATGCAGCATGGGTACCTCAAGTTTTTACAGGGCTATCTCATATAATGGTGGAGGCAAACTACTCTGACGAAGCCATGAGCAACAATCACGGTGTAGGGGCGCACATGGAACTCTCTACCGCCTTAGACTTCATTAAGGCAAACAGTTCAGCAGACCTCAGAAACGTTGTCCTGCTTCACCTGAGTGCCACCAATTCAGACGAGCGCAAGTTCGTGGACGCAGTAAAAGCCATCATGCCTCATGCCGACGTGGTGGCCGCAGACAAAGGCGTGACAGTTAACCTCAATAAATTACTCTTTTAAAAACACAGTTATGTCAGAAGAAAAAAAAGATCAGAAGCCAGGAACGATGGTCATGTTCAAAGTTGACCCTTCCAAAAAGAAGAAAGAAAACTCCCCAGACTTTCAGGGTAACGGCTGCTTAAAGCCAGAAGAAATTGAACTGCTTAAAGAGAACGGTGGCATGGTGCGTATCAGCGCATGGACAAAGCTGCCCAAAGGTGGTGGTGCGCCATACATCTCCGGCTTCATAGAAGTTCAGAAGGAGTGGAACGGGGACAAGTCAGCCCCCGAAGCAGCCGATGACTTCATCACCACCCCCGCCATCGCTCAGGCACAGGCCGGAGTTCATGATGCAGAAGTAATAGAGCCGAACTCAGAGATGCCGTTCTAAAAATCATAGCCACTAATCGTTCCTTACAAGACCAGATGTGATCGTTAACGCTCCCCGTGTAGTGGCCGGGGGACTTATTTAAACCTTAAAAACGGAAAGCAATATGAAAAAGATTATGATGATTATTTTGATGCTTGTGGCTACGACAGCCATAGCACAGTTGCCCCAATACGCAATTACGGAAATGGAGGACTTAGACGGTAACGGGTTCGATGACCGTTTAACGCCAGTATCTGGATGGGGATTTATAGCTAATTCTCCCGATAACAGGGAATGGTTGATGGGTACGCACCAGGTATGCTATTCCAAAACACAGTCGGGAGTAAAAATAAAACAACTGAAACCTGGAACAAATCATGTATTGTCTTTTCGGTATCATGCTTCTGAAACGATAAAGGTGATTGTGTTTGTGTCGTATACCTGCGGGTGGATTATAGCTAATTTGCCACCTGCCAACGGGACAAAGGTGTGCTGGATTGAATACAATTTACCTAAACAGCAGTCAATAATGATTTACACGGCTTTTGCTGGTCGTCCATCATGGATGATGCTCGATGATATTCTGATTGATCCGTTTATTGACAATCCGCCCGATGGAGCCGTAATAGTCAGGGATGAGATGGAGCAGGTGGGGACTGAACAGGTAGAGCAACAGCGATGGATGGATGGGGTTGATATATTGGGAAGGAGGATAAAATGACTGAGTATGATGTAAAAAGATTAGCAGCAATATTATCCATTCAAGCTGATATTGATGGAATGAAAGCAGAAAATATGCAACGAAGTCACCTTAAACAAAGTATGGCATACACAGATTATGATTTTCATGAATTGACTGAAAACCTAATGCAGTTGGCAACGATAAGCAATGATAATTTGCATGAATTGATTTTGTCATTTGAAGGGAGGGTTAGCAAAAACATGAGTATTCAGGAAAATTCAGGTACATTTTTAACGGTAAAAGAAGCCTGCCAGTTTTTAAAAGTCAGCCGGAGAACGCTACTAAGACATACGAAATCCGGTAGACTTTCTATAATTCGTTTGGGGCGCAAAATAATGTATTCCAAGGAGCAGATTTTACGCGATTGCACAATTTCAAAAACTTCTGCAAAATGAAGATGTCAAAGATTGAACTAATTCAAGGAGATTGCTTGGAGAAGATGAAGGATATTCCCGATGGGAGTGTTGATATGGTTCTTTGTGATCTGCCTTACGGTACAACTGCTTGTTCATGGGATTCTGTGATTCCGTTTGACAAACTTTGGGAGCAATATAATAGAATTTGCAAGAAACCATCTCCTATGTATGGGTTCTGGAACCACAGGTTGTGCTTGCAAGAACTTAAACAGGGATTTTATTGGCATTGAGCTTGACCCAGAGTATTTCAAGATAGCAGAGAAGCGAATAAATGAAAATCTATAAAATCACAGAAGCAAGCGATTTAAATAACTAACTTTTAAAATCTATGTGAATGGAGGAAAGTTCACAATGGTAAATGAATTGAATATAAAGAAAAGGAGACAAGCAAATGAAAGCAGAATTAAAAAACGGATGCTGGCATGTCGCCACAAACAGTTGGGATGCTAATACATACACACAAGATCAAGCGGAAAAATACGCTGAAACGTTAATGAATTGCAGTTATTGTCGTAATTGCATTAGTTGCAGTTATTGCAGGGATTGCAGGGATTGCAGTGGTTGCATTAGTTGCAGTGATTGTCGTAATTGCAGGGATTGCAGTGGTTGCATTAGTTGCATTAGTTGCAGTGATTTTGAATTAAATCCACAGCGCATTACATCTGCCAAGATTGGCAGTCGATTCGATCAATCAACTTACTACTTTACTGATAAACATGAACAGATTGTCTGTGGGTGTTTTAAAGGCATACTACAAAAGTTTGAAGATCGGGTTAATACGGTTCACGGGGATAGTCAGCACGGTAAGGATTATTTTAAGTGGATTAAGGCAGTTAAGGATTATAAGGAGGCAAGCAAATGAACCCCTGCGCCCAGTGTATCCACGCCATAACCAAACCTCACTTTCGTTGTGATAAAGGATACTATGAAAGCAAGTCACCACAAAACAAATATATCAAATCATATTATTACTTCGCACCCGGAACAGGGGACAAAGTAGGCTATTACTCAGATTGTAAACAATTCAAACACAGCAAAAAACATGAAGCACAAAAGCCAATTGTCAGATCGGACACCGCCGAACCCAATATCACCGGCGAAGATAATCTCGGTATCAGCAGCAGTTTTTGGAATCTCCTCAGAGATGCTGACCCGCAAACGAAAACTGTCGGCAATTATCAAACCAAAACACGTCTCGATAACTATACTGAGGTACTATCTCGGTTATAGCCTGCTGGACACTGCCGAAGCCGTCGGGCTTATAAACCATGCCTCAGTCATCCACGCCTGCCGGAGGGTCCAGGATAGCTTTGCCACCAACCGCAACTACCGCGAACAAGTCCTGCAAGTTATCCGCGAACTCGAAATGCCAGAACAAGAAGCCTGTATTTATATGCACCTTAAAGCTATCGTAAAATGAGCAATATTAACAAAACCACTATGGACTATCTCGACAACAGGGATCCCATCGCCAACTGGAAAGTACCAGTCACCAAACAGCACATTGACGCTGGCTCTACAAAGGGCAAAGTCAGGATTGATCTCGGAGATCACAACAATACAGTTGTGTTTTGCTCCAAAAAGAAAGACCCACAGGCCGTTGAGTTTATCTACCGCCGCCATCTTGGACTGGATACCGCCGGGTTTAAGCCACCGGCACACATGATAAATGGAATTGAACCCGAACCAGAAATGATTGAGGAGGACTATGAATGAAAAAGATGCTCTATTTGGCCGTTTTACTGGCCGTAGTGAGTTGCACAAAAGAAAGTGACGTTATCCCCCAACCTGTTATCGGGGGGCAATATAAGGTCGCCACAACAAACCTGCTGCCAAACTCCGGGGGACGGGGTACAACCGATTGGGATATTACCTCAAAGATCAATATCCCTGACGGATGGAAACTCAATTCCTATGGCCGCTATACTCAGGGAGAAGGCATTTGGTGGACGGGCGTATTTGCCCGCGTTCATAGCAAATCTCAGTTCATATTTGATTCTCCTGCCGTGCCGGTGGAATCTGCCTGGCATACCCTGACGTTTAAGTACCGTTCCAATACTGACGTTCGTCTGGCCGTCAAATACTCCCCTACCTGCACCTACTGTATTTGTATCATCCCCGCTTCGGACAAGGTGCAACTCTTTACCGTTCAGTTCTGGTCTCCTGAGATCAGGTTCCTGCGCTTTTATAACTCACCTATCAAGCCCGGATACATCGAACTTGATGAAATAAACCTATATGACAGCAATTGAGATCATTAACGTATCCACTGCCAACGGTTGCCGGGAACTGACAGAAGAACGCTGCAAACAGGCCATGAAGGAAGCCTGCCTGCAAATGTGGCGGGAGTTCCATGTCGGTAATGACCAACAGTTCAACCTTTGGTGGCGGTTTAATATGGAGTAACGGTCGAGTGTAGCCATCAGTAGGCATTGCACAGACCTATCAATTTAGTAATAACTTTCTGCCTATTGTGGCTACACTTTGTTAGCAACTGGGCGGGTAAAATAAATAAAAATGAAAATTGAAACAGAAAAATACAATGAGGCATTAGAGAAATACCTTAGCGATGGTATAAATTGGGATGCTTGCAACAATGAGGTAATCAAAACTTCATATAAAAGCGAAACTGCTCGTGGAGATGTTGAGCAACTTGCAGCAGATTCTTTTTTTGAGGGGTGTAAATTTGTAATGGAAATGTTTGGCATCGAAGCACTAAAGTAGCCTTGTTGCTAACAGAATGTATCGTTAATTGCGCATAAATAACAACATTATGGATAAGACAGAAGCAACTAACATCCTGCGGCAGCACCGTGATTATATCCGTGGGTCAGAATACAACGACCATAGCACGGAAATAATTGCTAAAGCTATAAATGTAATGATTGATGAACAGGATGAAGTCGGTGATCAATCAAATAAAAGGCCAATGCACGTATGCAAAAAAGAATTTAAGATACAAAAGGGCAATCACGGCAAATATACAGGTATAGAATTTGTTACGATATTGGAACAAAAAATAATTAGAGGTAGGCTCTGGATATTACATGATGCGACGAATAAACCATTTACATATATCAATGGTTATACTATATCTGACTACATTACCGGTGTGGCTGCGATAAATGATCAATACAAAAAAGTAGCATGGCAAAAATTGAAAGATAGAATAATGCCACTGTCAGATGATGCATACAAAAATTTATTTGTAAAATACATGCAAATTAACGCATTATAAGACGATAACGGCTACAAATATGAAACGGCAGGGATTAAGTGCTAAACCCTATCAGCCGACCACGAATGATGAATAGTAGCACAGAGTATAATTCAGCACCACAGCCCTGCTGTTTTATATTTGATGTATGGGCTGGCGTTTTAAAAATCAATTATATGTTAGTATCTGAATTAATTGAAAAACTGCAACAGTACCCAAACGAATTAGAGGTACGAGTAATGAACGTAGCCATTGAAGATGATGAAAGTTGCCCAGAGTTTACCAGCCTACTCGATTATGTGTAGTGCGGGGTTTAGAACACAAATTTCAAAATATGGAAAAACTAAACAGAGGGGATAAAATATATCTCGATGACAAAGCAAAGACAAAAGAATCTGCAATAAACAATTATCTTTCTTGTAGGGATGGTATAGTTGAAGTATTTGAATACATAGATGCTTCTGGCTATGGCTCAAAAACAAGATTATTTCTTTGTGAAAATACAAAACACGAAGTAATAAGTGTTGTTAGGCAAACTTGGAATGATTTTGTTAAAGAGTGGATTGAAGAAGAAATGACGTTTGACACAGATTCTTTTGTCTTTTTGAAAGCGTTAATTAACAACAAAAAAGAAGAATTAGGTGGAAAATATTATCTTGTACGTGATTATTAGCATTACACATAACGGCTAACAATAACCGTCAGGTGGGGGATTAAAAGCACCGAACCTTCACATTGACACTAAACTAAATTAGGTGCAGATAGCTTCAATGTGGCAACCAGCCCCCACTTGCGGTTATTGTATATTATGGGCTGGCGTTTAATACTTTATCAAAATGAGTGATTTTAAAACACGGTTAGAAACCGAAAAATCAGAACTTGAAGAAAAGCTAAACAAACTTGATGCTTTTCTAATGTCCGAAAAAGTAAATAGTGTTGATGATGTTCAGAAAGCACTTTTACAAGTACAAGCAACCGCAATGAACACTTACTTACAGTGTTTAAAAGAACGAATTGAGCGGCTGTAAAATTATCGGGTTCGTAGGGCAGTCTTTCGGGGCTGCCTTACGCTTGCCCATAACGAATGGCAATATGAAATCGTGCTGGAATACGAAGCACGAACATGGCAATCCGATACGAACTTTGAAACGGGATAAAATATTTAATAACCGCACAAAGCCCAGCATGTTTTATATTGCGTGTGTGTGCGTAGTGCTTTAATAATCAAAACAATGAACGATTACACAGTAAGAAGATTAGCTTTAGTTTTAGCAGTACAAGCTGAAATAGAAGGAATGAAAGCCGAAAACATGCAACGTGAACAACAAGGCTATTCAATGGCATGGACTGAAACTGATTTCTGTCAAAAAGCAGAAGAGCTTCGCAATTTAGCAAACGCACATGATGAGCAGTTGTAGCATTACGCACAACGGTTCGGGTATTGCTGCCGTGTTGGAAATAGAAGTACGTCAGCACAAATTTATTACAAAAGATCGGAAGAGCGTGGTGTAGGGAAAGAGTGTAGATCTCGGTGGTCGCAGTATCATTCAAAAAAAAAAAATATAAAAAAAACAATAATATTCTATATATTATAAGACACATCACAATCGCTATACTGCAGTGGCTCTGCTACTAATACTGACTATACTGACAAATAATACGACATCTGCACAGTGCATAT